>JAEZSA010000093.1 GCA_023422115.1 Bacillota bacterium
AACAATCGATGCGAATGGTAAAGTAACAGGAGTAGCAGAAGGAACGGTAACTATGACAGCTACATCGGTAGAAAACACAGCCGTTAAAGCAGAAAAATCGATTACTGTAAAAGCTGCTAGTACAGAAGAACCTGAAGAAAATGCACCAACAAGTATCGTCGTTCAAGGTAGTGAAAATAGTGTATATGAAGGAAAATCCATTTCCTTTAATGCAACTGTGTATCCAGAAGGAGCAAGTCAAAACGTAACATGGCATTCTCGTAAAGAAGAAGTTGCTACGATTGATTCAAAAGGTAAATTAACGGGGGTAACTCCAGGAACAACTTATATTTATGCTGTTTCTACTGTTGATCCAAGTATCCAAAGTGATTACTTTAAAGTAACTGTAATTGAATATGTTGAAGTGGTAGTAACATACCCTGATTTACAAGGATATGCCATTAAAATAATGTATCATAGTACGTTTGACCCATATAGTGAAAACTATGGAGGAAACGACAAATCATATAAGCAACAAGCAATTGAAGAAGTAAAACGTTTATATAATGTAACGTTTGAATATTCTCCATATGGAGAAGATGCTACTTGGGGACCAAATCGAGTTGCTTGGATTAACAGTCAAGCTGAATCAGGAACAGCTCCAGTAGATTTTTATAATGTAACCGTAGGATGGATTAAACAACTTGTAGATGGAAAAGCGGTAATTGACTTAACAGAATATTATTTAAAATGGGGCGAAAGCTCGATGTCATTCGCAACAAAAGCATCGACAACAGTTATGGGTAAATTATATGGTGTTTCTGAAGGGCAAAACCCAACAGCAGTTAATGTAGATTTAGGTATTTTCTATAATTATGGAATGTTGAAAAAATACAATTTAGTTTCACCAGCAAGTTTATTTAATGCAGGAACTTGGACGTATACTGATTTTGCTAATTGGGTAAAGGCAGCACAAGCTGTATTACCAGAAGACAATTTTGTTTTAGCAGGACATCCATACTATTTCTGGTTTGGAATGGTAAATGCTGGTGGTATTAAAATCACTGATACCGCATCAACAAAAGTAAATTTGAAACATGCATACGCTCGTCAAACAACCGCTGTTTTACGTCAATTATATCTTGAAGGAGCCTATGAAACAACACCAACATGGGCAGAAACAGATGGATTGTTCATTGAAGGAAAATCGTTATGTAGTTCAGGAAGTTTATGGTTTGTTCGCCATAGTGCAAGATGGGGCGCAGCAGTATGGGGAGAAGGAAGTACTGAATTCGGATATGTTCCATTCCCTTGGCCAGATAATAAAACAAAAGAAGACACTCGAGTAAGTACTGGTGGAGATACAGCTTATGTTATGGCACAAAGATCTCGTCCAACCTATGTTGACAATGAATCACTATACAGAGTACTTCAAGAATTTTTCTTGTTGTCAAGAAAGTACCAAGCAGATGATCCACAATTTGATCCTGAGGCTTACCTAGATCAATATGCAGCATCTAAATTTGATGATTCTGAATCGATTACAGCAATGCTATTCTTAAATGATGAAACCAAATTGATGTTTGACCCAGGACATGCATTCTATGATAGTATTTCTGGTTCACCAATCGATAATAATATTATGGATATCGTTGTAAATGGTGTTGATTTTGATGTTTCAATGGATGAAGACTTAGATGCATACATGATCAAATTCTTACAATATTATGCATAAAATATTTTTAAAAGCTAAAGAATGTTGTTCACACAACGTTCTTTTTTTATTGCGCAACCTTCTTGACAAATTAAAAAAGTATAGTATAATAGAATTAGCACTCGAGAAGTTAGAGTGCTAATGGAGGTGAAAATATGGAAATGCAAGATTATAGTCAAGACAAAGATATTCTTAAGAAATTTGGTAGAGATATTGTTGAAGAGGTTAAAAGAGGGAAGATTGATCCTGTCATTGGCCGCGATGAGGAGATCAGGCGTATTATCCAAATTTTGGCCCGAAAAACAAAAAATAATGTTATTCTGATCGGGGAACCTGGAGTAGGTAAAACAGCAATTATCGAAGGTTTAGCTAGTAGAATTGTAAAAGATGACATCCCATTAACATTGAAGGATAAAACCATTTATGAATTAGATATGGGAGCCTTGGTAGCCGGTGCTAAATTTAGAGGAGAATTTGAAGAACGTTTAAAAGCTGTCTTAAATAAAATCAAAGAAAGCGATGGAAAAATCATTCTTTTTATTGATGAAATTCATTTGATTGTTGGCGCGGGGAAAGTAGAAGGAGCACTAGATGCAGGGAATATGTTGAAACCAATGCTAGCTCGAGGAGAAATTGATTGTATAGGAGCAACGACTCTCAATGAATATCGTATGTATATTGAAAAAGATAGGGCTCTAGAAAGAAGATTCCAACAAGTATTGATTAAAGAACCAACAGTAGATGATACTATTAGCATTTTACGAGGATTAAAAGAACGATTTGAGTCTCACCATGGGGTAAAAATTACAGATGGGGCTATTGTTGGTGCTGCTGTTCTATCTAATCGATACCTAACAGAGCGATTCCTTCCCGATAAAGCCATTGATTTAATTGATGAAGCCTGTGCATCTATTAGAGTAGAAATTGATTCTATGCCTTCAGAACTGGATGAAGTCAGTCGAAAAATAATTCAATTAGAAATAGAAAAGGTTGCCTTAGAAAAGGAAAAAGATCCAGCAAGCATCGAGCGATTAAATAAAATAAAAGAGGAGCTATTGAGTTTAAAGGATGAAGATAAGAGACTTCGTTCAAAATGGGAACATGAAAAAGATGTTATCAATGAAGCAAAAGAAGTTAAAAAGAAGTTAGAACAAGCAAAATTTAACTTAGATCAATATTTTAATACGGGAGATTATAAAAAAGCATCAGAATTGAAATACCAAGAGATTCCTAATCTTGAAAAGAAATTAGCAGAATTAGAAAACGGAGATAAAAATGATAATATTTTATCGGAAGTGGTTACAGAAGAGATGATTGCGAAAGTAATTTCTAAGAATACGAATATTCCAATCTCCAAAATAATGAGAGGGGAAAGGGAAAAAGTATTAAATCTAAAAGAAACCTTAGAAAAAAGGGTCATCGGCCAAGAAGAAGCGATCAAACTAGTAAGTGATGCCATCATTCGTCAAAGAGCAGGAATTAAAGATCAGTATCGACCTATTGGTTCCTTTTTGTTCCTGGGACCTACAGGAGTAGGAAAAACGGAAGTAGCTCGAAGTTTAGCAGAAGCCTTATTTGATAGTGAAAGTAATATCGTTCGTATTGATATGAGTGAATATATGGAGAAGTTTTCTGTCAGTCGTTTAATTGGAGCACCCCCTGGATATGTAGGATATGAAGAAGGAGGTCAATTAACAGAAAAAGTTCGAAGAAATCCATACTCTATTGTATTATTTGATGAAATTGAAAAAGCTCATAGTGAAGTTTTTAATATTCTATTGCAAATTCTTGATGATGGAAGACTGACGGATTCACAAGGAAGAATCATTGATTTTAAAAACACGATTATCATTATGACTTCCAATTTAGGCAGTGAGCTTTTATTGAATGGAAAAGAAACAGAAGCGACGAACTTATTGAAGAGCAAGTTTAGGCCTGAATTTTTAAATCGTATTGATGAAATAGTTATTTTTAAACCATTAACCAAAGAAGTACAATTTAAGATTGTTGAAAAGATGTTAACCCTATTGCAAATTCGTTTGAAGCAAGAACATATCGATCTTGAATTTAGCGATAAGACCAAAGCGTTTATTATCAATAGTAGTTATTCTCATGAATATGGAGCAAGGCCGATTAAAAGGTTTATTCAAAGAGAAATTGAAACCCTGATTGCAAAAGCAATCATCGGTGGAGAAATCGAGCCCAATCATCCCTATTGGGTAGATGTGGAAAACGATAAAATATGTATAAAATAAAAGCATCATTTTAAGATGATGCTTTTTCTAATATATTTAATTTTTCTAATAAAGTTGATAATTTGTAAATCCAAATTTTATCGTTAGGTTTTTTACTTATTTTTATAATAATCTGATGATGGCGATATTCAAAATTGAAATCAGGACTGATATGATAGGCAAACATAAATAACTCGTCGCCTTTTATCTTCAGTGAATCTTTTTCTGGAATAATAATGGTTACTAAGTATTTTGCTTCTAAAATATTACTAATATTAAATACTTTCAATAGCGATTCTAAATATTTCTCTTCGATATATAAAAGAATTTCCTGATTTAGTTTTCCAAAGCGATCAGTAAAATTGTCAATTATTTTTTGCTTGTCTTCTTTTGATTGAATGGTACTGATTTCTTTGTGAATTAATATCTTTATGGTATCATCAGAAACATAACTTTCATCAACGTGTTTGGAAACATCTATCTGATAGGAAACTTCTTGTTTTTCCGGAATTCCTTTCACTTTGTTTACTGCTTCTTCTAGTAATTTCATATACATGTCAATACCAACGGAATTAATAAAACCAGATTGTTCGCTACCAAGAATATCCCCTGCACCACGAATTGCTAAATCACGAACAGCAATTCGATAACCACTACCCAAGCGAGTAAACTCTTTGATAGCAGATAGTCGTTTTGCTCCTTGTGAGGTCAATACTTTATTCGGTCTATAGGTTAAATATGCATAAGCAATTCGATCGCTACGACCGACGCGTCCTCTTATTTGATAAATTTGTGATAAACCTAATCGATCAGCATCATCAATAATCAAGGTATTAGTATTAGGAATATCAATTCCAGTTTCTATAATAGTAGTGCATAACAATAAATCGAAATCACGATTCACGAAAGCTTCTATCGTGTCTTCTAAATCTTCTCGTGCCATTTGTCCATGTCCGATGCATATTTTTATTTCTGGGACTAAACGCTTCAAGCGACGATATACTTGTTCAAGGTCACTAATGGTGTTGTGTAAGTAAAAAATTTGTCCTCCGCGGCTTAACTCTCGATAAATGGCTTCTTTAATAATAGCATCGTTATATTCTAATACATATGTTTGAATAGGATATCGATCTTCAGGGGGAGTTTCAATAAGACTTAGTTGTCTAATTCCCATAATAGCCATTTGCAAGGTTCTAGGAATAGGTGTTGCTGTTAAAGTAAGGACATTAATATTTGCCTTTAATCGTTTGATTTTTTCTTTGTGGATAACGCCAAAACGTTGTTCTTCGTCGATAATCAATAGCCCAAGATCTTTAAATCGAATATCATCACTTAAAAGTCTATGTGTTCCAATAACGACATCTACAGTACCCAATCGTAAACCTTCTAAAACATTAGATTGTTCTTTTGGAGTAACAAGACGACTAAGCAAAGCAACGTTAACACCATATTTTTCTAAACGATTTTTAAAGGTGTAGTAGTGTTGTCTGGTAAGGATTGTCGTTGGAGCAAGATAAGCAACTTGTTTTCCACCAAAGATTGTTTTAAAAGCAGATCTTATGGCGATTTCAGTTTTTCCAAACCCTACATCACCACAGACCAAACGATCAATCAAAACACCAGCTTCCATATCAGCTTTAATTTGATTGATAATTTTCAGTTGGTCTTCTGTTTCTTCATATTCAAAATCTTCTTCAAATAAGGTTTGGAAATTATTATCAGGAGGGTAAGAAAATCCTCTTTCAGTTTCTCTTTTTACTTGAACTTCAATCAGGTCTTTTGCGATTGTCTCCAATTTTTCTCTGATAGTTGTTTTCTTCTTTTCCCATTCGTTAGTACCTAATTTTGTCAGTTTAGGAATGCTTCCTTCGCCACCTTGATATTTTTCCAGTAAAACGATTTTCTCTACAGGAATGAACAGTTCCATATTTTCATATTGAAGTTTAAGGTAATCATTGCGAAGACCGTTTAACTCTACTGTTTTTAAACCAACATAGCGACCAATACCATAGTCATAGTGGACAACAAAATCACCAATAGCTAAATCTTCTTTTGAGTTGATTGCGACTACATTTTGCATAACGCTACGATATTTTGGTTTCTTTAATGCTGGTGTTTTAAAGATTTCTGAATCCGTGATGACTTCGATATCGTTGTAAAAACCGTATCCCAATATAGCTTGACCATAAACTAAATTAATATGGCTTTTTTTATATTGTGAAACATTTTCGATAATAGATGGTACGAGAGAGCGTTCTTTAAAAATATCAAATAAAAGGCCTACTTTTTCTTTTGATTCAAGAGCTATAATATAGGTTTTTTGTGGATTAGCGGCTAAATCAGCACATAAAGTAGCGATATCGTTTTGATAGTTAACAACAGGATAACCATTGAAATCAAAAATGTAATCTAGTTTGATAGAAGGAAGAGTCTTTTTAAATTCACTAGTATGTATTTGATTAAGAACAGTATAAAAAATATTAGGTAAATCATAAAAATAAAACAAATCAAGTTTTTTAGGAATAACAATCGATTCTAAATAGTTATCTAAATCACTAATTAATTGATTGTAACTTTCTTCTATTTTTTGATAATCATCATAAAAAACTATTTTTTTATCAAGATACTCAAGGAAACAACAAGCGTCATCGCTAATGTACTTTATGTATTTAAACATCTTTTCTATATTTTCATAATTTTCTAAATCTTGAATATCATTAGCGATAAAACCAGGAATTTGGTCGCAGTCTTTTACTATTGCATCAATGATTTCTTGCGGAGCTTTATCAAATATGATTTCATTTAATGGATAGATTTCAAAATAATCGATTTTTGAAGTCGTTTTTTGAGTAGTTAGATCAAAGGATTTTAAAGTTTCTATTTCTATATCGAATAAATTAATTCTTACAGGATGAGAGTATCCACTGGAAAAAACATCAATGATTTCTCCTCTAACGCTAAATTCGCCACTGGCTGTTGTCGTTGCAGTTCGTTTATACCCCATTTTCACTAAATGATTAATGAAATTTTGGGGGATTAAAGGATCGTTAACTTTTAATTTAATAACGGAATCAGCCCAAATATTTTTATTAATCAGTGGTCTAAGTAGGGCAGCAGTATGAGTTACGATTATTTTTGATTCATTATTCACAATGCTTTTTAAAGTGTTGAGTCTTTCCACTTTAAAATCATTACTAATCGCAGCTACTTCTAGTGCTAAAAATTCATCAACAACATAAAGATTTACATTATCTTGTCCAGCAAGGTGACATAATGATTCATAAGCGAGGTTTGCTTGATAAACATTACTGGCAACGTAAACGACAAAAGAACCACTTTTTAAGTAAGTGGCATAGGTCAATAGATAGTTATGGTTTTTGGTAACTCCAGTGAGAAGATAGTTAAATTTTTCTTGCTCTATTGCTTCTAGAAAAGAAGAAACAGTAGGGTTTTTAGAAAGTAAAGAATATAAATTATTCATTTTTATTGTACCTATTCATGAAATTTTCAAATGTTTGCGTCAAGTATGTAGCGATTATTTCGTTGGCTTTTTCTAAAACGAATGAAATAGTAATACCATCTTCTTTTGAAAACTTCCCGAGCACATAATCAATCGCATCAAGAGAACCGTTTTGATTGATGCCTATTCTTAAGCGTTTCACTTCAGTTGTTTTTAGCGTTTCGATAATATTTTTCATGCCTTTTTGACCTCCTGCAGAACCATTAGGTCTAATTCTAATTTTTCCTAGAGGTAAGTCAAAGTCATCATACACAACGAGGATATCATCCATATCAATTCCAAAGTATTTACTGACAAGATTAACAGCTTCTCCCGATAGATTCATGTAGGTTTGCGGTTTCATCACCAAAACTTTTTCGTTATTTATCATGATTGTTGCAATTTCTGACTTTAATGGTTTATTCAGTGAAAACTTTTCTTTGTTTTGTTTCACTAGTTCATCAGCGAACATAAAACCAATATTGTGTCTTGTTTTTTTATATCTTAGACCAGGATTTCCCAAGCCAACAATTAATTTCATAGTAAAAGCTCCTTGTATAGACTATAACTGTTTCAAAATTATCATTTAAGTTCTTATTTATCTTGTAATTTCTTTTGAATTTTGTAACAAACTAAAACATTTTCTAATAAACTAGCAATAGTCATAGGACCAATTCCTTTTGGAACAGGGGTAATATAACTAGCAATTTCAAAAACTTCACTATATTTTACATCGCCAATCAGTTTACCCTCTACTTTGTTAATTCCGATATCAACAACAACTGCATCCTTTTTAACCATATCAGCGGTAATAAAATTAGGAATCCCAACAGCAACAGCTAAAATGTCCGCTCTTTTAGTGACTTCTTTAAGATTCGTTGTTTTCGAATGAGCAATCGTAACAGTAGCGTTGTTTTGTAAGAAAAGCAAAGCTAATGGTTTTCCAACAAGGCGACTGCGGCCAACTACTACTACATTTTTTCCAGAGATATCAATGTAGTTCTTTTTTAGAATAGAAATAACACCTTTTGGAGTGGCAGGAACAATTGTTTCTTCCCCAGCAAGAAGTTTTCCTTGATTTACAATATTTAAGCCATCGACATCTTTATTGGGATCGATTGCATTTAATATTGTATCATCATCAATATGAGAAGGAAGTGGCATTTGGACTAAAATTCC
Source organism: Bacillota bacterium (assembly GCA_023422115.1). Taxonomy (GTDB): domain Bacteria; phylum Bacillota_I; class Bacilli_A; order ML615J-28; family CAG-698; genus JAAYBG01. Next base: position 8,606 of record JAEZSA010000093.1, read on the forward strand.
GTGAATATTTGGATTTTTGTTACACTCATCAATCAGTTTTAAAAGTTCTTTTTGCGTGATATTATCATTCAGAAAGTGAGAATCAACTAAAATTCCTGCATCATCACAAGCTTTTTGCTTTTTGTTTACATAAACAATACTAGCAGGGTCTTGTCCAACAAGAAAAATAGATAAGGTTAACTTATCTTCGATATCAGCAACTTCTTTTGCGATTCGTAAAGTAATCATGTCGGCTGTCTTTTTTCCATCTAAAATCATAAAGCACCTCTTTCAATTATTTACTTCATATCTTATATTATATAATAAGAAGAACAAAAATTCTATTTATTTTTTGTTATTTTTAAGGTATAATGGTTAAAAAGGTGTTGCTCCTATAGTTTAATGGTAAAATAAAGCAATGGTAATGCTTAGATCCAAGTTCGATTCTCGGTAGGAGCACCATATTTATAATTTAAAAAAATTCATTTGAGGCGTTGAAATGAACTACACTCTAACAAAAGAACAAGCCAGAAGATTTATGCTTCTAAAACAAGGCTTTTTAGGTGATTATAAATTTATCGGAAAGCAAGGAATTTTAGAATATTTAGATAGAACAGGATGTATTCAGTTTGATCCTGTTGATGTTTGCGGGAAGAATGCAGAATTGGTTCTTCAATCACGAATCAAAGGATTTAAAAAAGAAATGCTTTATGAGTTGTTATACGAAGACAGAAAATTAATAGAATATTTTGATAAGAACTTATCTATTTTTAAAGTAGAAGATTTAAAGAAATTAAAAAGGATTACATATTCTTATTGGAATGATGATAGCAATGATGAAATTGCAAAAGTCAAAGAAGAGATAGTAATTAAAGTAAGAGAACAAGGATATATTTGTTCTCATGATTTAGATTTGAATCAAAAAATAGCATGGCGCAGGATGTCAACTAGACTTGCGCGGGCAGCGTTAGAAGACATGTATTACCATGGAGAATTAGTGATTCATCATCGAAAAGGAACTACACGTTATTTTTCGCTTCCTAGTCAAGTGTTGCCTTCTTCAATTATCAATGAAAATGATGATTTTACGGATGATTTTTCTTTTTTAAAATGGCGTGTTTTAAGAAGAATTAAAACAGTAGGATTATTATGGAATAAACCGAGTGATGCTTTTTTAGGAATAGGAAACATCACGGCAGAAAAGAGAAAGAAAATATATCAAACCTTACTTGATGAAAAGAGAATAGTCGAAATAACGATAGAAGGAATTGACGAAAAGTTCTATAGTAGTATGGAAGACATCGATAGTTTAGAAGAAATAAAAGAAAACAAAAAATATAAACAAAGAATGGAGTTTTTAGCACCTCTTGATGGATTTCTTTGGGATCGTAAAATGATTGCTAAACTATTTAATTTTCTTTACACTTGGGAAATATACACCCCTGAAGTAAAACGAGTATATGGATACTATGTTTTACCAATCTTATTTAATGATAGTTTAATTGGTAGAATTGAAATGGCGTGCTTGCGGAAAGAAAGTACGTTATTGGTGAAAAACATATGGTTCGAAGTGGGAGTAAAATATTCGTCAAAAACAAATAAAATGCTACAGGATAGAATTGAAAAATTTGCACTGTTTCATGAAATGAAGAAAATAGAATTTACTGAAAATTTCAAACAAAAAGTAGGACAAAATAATAAAGACTAGTTTTCGGAGGTAACAAAATGAAAAAAGGGATGTTTTTATGGATATTACTTGTTTTATGCTTTACGTTAGGGGGGTGTAAAATAAAAGATAGTGAATATTCCTATCAAGAAGAAAATATAGTGGTCAAAACGAAAGAGTTTGAATTAGCAGGAATCTTAACAATCCCCGAAACAAAAGGACTAGTCCCTGCTGTTGTATTGGTCCATGGTTCTGGTGCAAGCAATATGAATGAAGCAATTCTAGCGTTAGAACCCTTTAAAGATTTGGCACAAGCATTAGCAAAAAAGGGAATAGCTTCTATTAGATATGATAAGAGGACTTTTACTTATGGTTCAACATTAGTAGAAGATTATAATTTTACGATTTATGATGAAGTTATTGATGATGTTCTCTCTGCAATCAATCTGCTGCGTAATGATAAAAGAATTGATGAAAAGAATCTATTTATAATAGGACATTCTATGGGCGGGCAATTAGCACCAATCATTCTAAATATAGACACCAATATCAAAGGAGCCATTTTACTAGCAGGAACAACAGAACATATAATTGATGTTATGATGCGGCAGTTACAGGAGCAAAAAAGTCCGTATTATGATACCTATTTATCTTATTATGAATATTTTAGAAATATAAAAGAAGTTGTTCCAGGAGAAGAAAAGTATTTTTATATGGGAGCATATGAAGCCTATTGGGCAAGCTACAATGAATTTGATTTACAATTAGAGATTATTGAAGCTGCCAATAAATATCCATTATTAATTATGCAAGGAGGACAAGATTTACAAATACCAAAAACCACACTTGATGATTATAAGACGCTTTTAAACGGAATAGAAACCGTTCAATATGCTTATTTTGAAGAACTCAATCACTGCTTTGTTTATGGTGTTGGGGAAACAATAAATACTGCTTATTTAATTAGAAGAAATATACCGACAGAAGTAATCGAAACGATTGTTACTTTTATAAACAAGAAATAAAATTTAACTGATAATAAAACCATAGAGTTTATTATCAGTTTTTTTTAAACAAATTTAGCATAAAAAACAACAAATTGTTGATAAAAACCAAATGTGATATAATATAAGTGACCAAAGAGGAAATTTATGAAAATACAAATATGTGGTTATTCGGCAAGTGGAAAGTCGACTTTTGCTAAAAAATTAAAAGAAATCTATCAAGTCGAAGTTTTGCACCTAGATAAAATTCATTTTTCTAGTGGGTGGATAGAGCGCTCCAACGAAGAAATGAGTGAAGATGTCCTCCAATTTATAAAGCGAGAAGATTGGATTATTGATGGGAATTATACTAAAATCGCTCCCCAGCGATTTGATGAATGTAATCAGCTATTTTATTTTAATTTTAATCGATTCAAATGTATTACAAATGCAATTAAGAGATACTTTAAACATCGCCATACAACAAGGGAGGATATGGCGCAAGGATGCGAAGAAAAATTGGATCTTGAATTTATCGGATGGATATTGTTCAGAGGTCGTAGACGAAAAAACCGTCTTTGGAAGAAGAAATTGAAAGAAAATTATCAAGAAAAGATCATTTTCTTTACTAAACAAAAACAGGTGGATTCTTACTTAGAAAAACTAATAAAAAAGGAGAACTAGGGATGATTACAGCAATAGTATATAAGTCTAATACAGGATTTACAGAAAAATATGCCATGATATTATCAGAAGCAACGGGATTAAAGGCTATTTCTTTATCAGAAGCGAAGAAAGTAATACAACCAAAAGAAGAAATAATCTATCTCGGATGGATTTTTGCTGGGATAGTTTCAGGACTAAACAAAGCGAGAAGAAATTATCAAGTGAAAGCAATTGGCGCTGTGGGTTTATCAGAAAATAATAAAGAATATCAAAAATCAGTTGAAAAACAAAATAAAACAAGTGAAACACCAACCTTTTTTCTTCTTGGTGGTGTGGATAGAACAAAACAAAAAGGAATTAGAAAATGGTTATTTAATATAGTTGTTTCATTATTAATAAAAGAAATGAACAAAAAACCAGAAGCAGAAATAACAGAAGCAGAAATTAAGCAAGTATATTATATGCAACATGGATGTGATTTTGTATCGTTAGACCAATTAAAGGATCTTATTCAATGGTATGAAAAGGTTAAAGGGTAGGAAGTAAAATCTTACGGGTATGAAATGAGCATTCATTTCCTTGAATAAAATATGTAAATATAAGTTGCAATGATAATAATTATGATATTTGTATTAACATTACTTATTTCAACATTATTTAAAGCGAAATCGGTTATTTTGCTTTAACAAACAAAACAATCGACCTTTTGAGCATTATGAAGAGCTCATGGGGTACTTTAAAATACAAATTTAGATTAGAGAGGCTTTGATTTATGATGATAAGTAAATCGGGAAAGCACTCTTTTTTATTTAAATATTGAATTTATTTAAAAAAAGGAATATAATATTCGATAGTTTAGGAAATGTAGCAGGTGAAATATGTATAGTAAATATCATGGCTGTGGGAATGATTTTATTGTTGGAATGTATGAAAACAATATTGACTATTCACAGTTTTCTCAAAAAATATGTAATAGAAATACGGGAATTGGTGCTGATGGATTGCTAGTTGCCCGAGTTCACGAAAATAAAGAAATAGAAATGTTGTTTTATAACGCCGATGGTTCTCGCGCCCCAATGTGTGGCAATGGAATTAGATGTTTTGCTTATTTTTGTCTTCGCGAAAAATTAATCGCTAGTAATCAATTTAATATTAATACCTTATCAGGGAAAATGGGAGTTAAAATATTATCTCAAGAACCTTTTTTAGGGGAGATTAATTTAGGAAAACCTATTTTTGATAGTAAAATTCTTGACATCAATACAACAAAAGAAACCTTTTTAAATGAAATCATTATGATTAATGGTTGGACAATTAAAGTCGATGCTGTCTATATGGCAACTCACCATTTGGTGGTGATTGTTGAAGATTTGAAAGAAGTAATGAAAAGCGATTTAGGTGAAAAATTATCCAAACATAAGCTGTTCACTAAAGGAATGAATGTAAACTTTGTCCAAATCATCAATAACAAAGAAATTATCATGAGAACTTTTGAAAGAGGTGTTGGCTGGACACTAGCTTGTGGGACAGGAGCATCTGCTTGTTTTGTTATCCTTAATCAAAAAGGATTGTGCGAAGATAAAATAGAAGCAAGATTAGAATTAGGGACATTAAGAATTAGTTATAACGAAAAGAAAGAAGTTTTAATGGAAGGACCTGCGACTTGTGTTGCCCATCGTATTCAAATAGACTAAGAATATGTAACAAGCATGAAATCGTTTTTGATTGAAAAAAGCAAAATATTATGATATAATGTTTTGGGTTAACACTTAAGGAGGAAATTTAATGAATAAAATAGCAATAATATCAGATGTCAATGCCGGATTAGATTATATAGGATATGATCCAGAAATTCCTGTTTTAAGGTCCATCATCAATTTTGGTGATGAGCATTATATTGATGGAATAGCTATCAAAGCAGATGAATTTTATGCTAGATTAAAAGAAAATGATTCTGTTATCCCCTCAACAAGCGCTCCAACGGTTGGAGAAGCGATGGAATTATTAGAAAAATTAATTGATGAAAAATATACAGATGTTATTATGTACTCAATTTCTTATCAATTAAGCTCTATTGGTCAAATGGTTGAAACTCTAAGAGAAGAATATGGAGATAAGATAAAAATCCATGTAGTAGACACAAAAACTGCAACTTATCTACAAGGCTACATTGCTGTAACAGCAAAAGAAATGGTGAAACAAGGCAAATCAGTAGAAGAAATATTGGATTATTCTTATTATTTAATTGATAATATGCATGCTTATTTTGTTGTTGATAATTTGACTTATTTAGTGAAAAACGGACGATTAAGTGGTGCTGCTGGATTTGTTGGAAACATGCTTAAAATTAAACCTATTTTAGAAATGAACAAAGCGGGTAAGATTGTAAGCAAAGAAAAAGTAAAAACACACCGAAAAGCGGTTGAACGTGCTTTAGAGATGTTTTTAGAAGAAATAAAAGATGCTAAGAAAGTGAAAATCATGGTATTCCATACTCTTCGAGAAGATGATGCAAGGGAAATCATTCGATATCTAACAGAAAAATGCAAAAATGCATTGCCAATTGAATTACATATGGTAACTCCAGCAGTTGGAGCGCACATAGGCTGTGGAATTTTAGGATTTGGTTATTTTATATTAGAAAGATAAATAATAGAATAAAGGAGAATAAATATGGCATTAGTAAACATGACAAAAATGCTTGAAAAAGCAAAAGCAGAGAAATATGCTGTTGGACAATTCAATATTAATAATCTTGAATGGACAAAAACTATTTTAACTGTTTCAGAAGAAATGAATTCACCAGTCATTTTGGGTGTATCAGAAGGTGCAGCACGTTACATGGGTGGATTTAACACGGTTGTAGGTATGGTAAAAGGATTAATGAAGGACTTAGGAATCACTATTGATGTAGCGATTCACTTAGATCATGGCTCTTCATTTGAAAATTGTAAGAAAGCAATTGATGCTGGATTTACATCAGTTATGATTGATGGTTCACATCATCCACTAGATGAAAACATTACAATGACAAAAGAAGTTGTTGATTATGCTCATGCAAAAAACGTTAGTGTTGAAGCAGAATTAGGAACTGTTGGTGGTCAAGAAGATGACGTTATTGGTAAAGGAATTCAATATGCTAATGTAAACGAATGTGTTCGTTTAGTAAAAGAAGCTGAAATTGATGCGTTAGCTCCTGCTTTAGGAAGTGTTCATGGACCTTATAAGGGAGAACCAAAACTAGGCTTCAAAGAAATGTTGGAAATTAAAGAAGCAACAAATAAACCACTAGTTTTACATGGTGGAACAGGAATTCCTGATGAAATGATTCAAAATGCAATTAGTCGTGGAACTTGTAAAATCAACGTTAATACAGAATGCCAATTAGCATTCGCTCGTGAATTAAGAAAATTATTAGGAAACCCTGAATTCAAAGAATATGATCCAAGAAAAATCCTTGGTCCAGCAGCAAAAGGAATTGCAGCTGCAGTAAAAGAAAAAATTAGTGTATTTGGATCTGCTGGTAAAGCTGAAAAATAAAATTTATGGTAGATTAATATCTACCTTTTTTATAAGTTATTGAATAAGATGGTGATGAACTTGATAAAATGTTTAATTTGCAACAAAGAAGTAAAAGAAGGATCTGTTTGTTCTCAATGTGGGAATGCCAATCTAGCTGTTTTTAAGAAAAGTAAAGTCTTTTATAAAGATAAAACTTATTCTCAGAGAAAGTGGTATTTGTTTTTAACACCTTATTCAAAGAATGGAAAAGAAAAGATTATTGCAAAACACAGGATTGAAAAAATATCCTATGATTATTTATATGAAATTTTTATTAGTAATTGTAAGAAACATACTTTCATAGGGCAAATTTTACCAGCTATTGTATTTCTAGGGATTGCTTGTACTAATATTTTAATGGCAGTCATTGGAATAAATCATAGTAATCTAGTAATTGATGGTTCAGAGTATAATATAAAATCTTTCTTTTATTTTTTAGGGGTACTTTATTTTTCATTTTTTATCATTGTTTTCTACTTAGGGGTAATAAAAAAGCAAAGGTGCTATATTGCTACCGTAAAAGGGCAAACAAGATATGTTTGCATCACAAAAGAAAAATATGGTGAAATAATAGAAGATTATAAATCACTAAAAGACAAGAATGAATTAGGAGAATTTTAAAATGAAGAAAATAATTGGTTTAATGATAGCAATCATAAGCATATTTACATTAAGTGGTTGTAAATATGAAACAGATATGGCAACTATTAAAAATTTAGTTCAACAAGATATCTTTGAACAAAAAGAAGAAAAGTATTTTGTTTTCTTTTATATTGATGGATGTACGGGTTGTGATGAAACAAAACCTTACATCATCAATTATTATAATCTTGTAAAGGCAGATGATAGCAAGCGCTCAATTTTTGGAGTCAACTTGAGTAATCCAAAAAACAAGCCAATGTATGTAAAATATGCTGGAACGGAAGGTCAAGGGACTGATGGGAATTTTTATATTGATGGGGTTACAAATTGGGAAGAATTAAGAATTGGTACCACACCCTCTATGATTTCCATTTATGTCAGCAAGAGCGGAGCAAAAACAGCGAAATATGTTGCTCAAGGAAAAGATGCAATCGTCGAAGCATTAGAAAAACAATTTAATTAAAATAAAAAATCAAGACATAAAGTCTTGATTTTTTTAATTTTATTTCATTAAATCTTCGAATAATGTGGTAATAGAAGGAGTTGTAAGATTACTGTAAAGTGCGACAACAACACCATCTTTAATATGTAAAACTCGAGGAACAGCGGACAGTGAAAGCGCATCAGAATTGGAAACTCCTACTGCTGTTTCTTTATCTGTTCTCATAAAATTTCCATTCATACTGCGATGAACTGCATATATTGGTGCCGAATATGGAAAAAGTTTAGTATAGCGATGATATTGAATTAAAAGAGGTTTCACTGCGTTACATCCAGGGCAACCAGTTCTTAAGAAGAAAACATAATATTCAGAATCTGTAACTTTGAAAATATCATCCCATAAAACATAGTCAAAGGAACCTGTGATTCTCACCTCAACGGATTTTGAATCCCCTTCCTCATTAAAAATAGTCAAAAAATAACGACCAGGAAGATATAGACTAAAGAAATCCGCACTAAAAGTGAAAAAAGTAGATCCTTCTGCATAATGAGAACCAGCATGAAAGCTCTTGCTGATGTCGTTTCCTACAAACGTAAAGTTTGTTGGCACAAAATCAATTGTTACTGAGGAAGCTTTTGGATTTTCAATAACAAAATCAATCACATCTATATTTTTTATTCGTTCTATTTCATTATCAAAGAAATCTGCGATAGGAGCAGGACCAACATAATACGAAGTAATAGCATTGTTTTCAACAACTAGTAAAGTTGGAGTATACATTTTTGCCTTACTAATCAAGTCCTCATAATTATCTATCCCTGTCAAATCTTCATTTTTTCCTGAAGAGGACTCTCCTCCCTCAACAACATAAAAATTATTTTTATAAATAGAATCATAAGATAGAATAAAATCATTGTATTTATAAGAATCTGGTTTTAAAGCTTCACAACCAGTACAGCCTTCTCTAGTTACTAAAACATAAAACAAGTCATCTTCTTGAGAGAATATTTGTTCTTTAGTTATATAATTAAACATCTTGTTATACCCAGTAATTGAAATGTTATAACTATAAAATTCACTTTCACTATGAGCTAACTTTAATACGTAATCTCCCGGATACAAATTCATAAATAAGTCAAAAGGAAGTATAATATCTTTTTCGTTTTGATAAGAACTGATGTTTAGCCATTCTTTATAAAAACCATCACCTGTGATATTCATAAAATTTACTTCTTCTTTTGGACTTAAAATAATTTCTGTAGGGGCTTCTTTATCAAACACATAATTAGTATTAGGTTTTACACAACCAATACTAAAAAGAGTAATTAAAAGTAGGATAAAAATAACATGTTTTTTCATATTATCTCCTAGAATTAAATTTTTGCGATGAACTCGATTTCGATTAACGAGTCTTTTGGTAATTTTGAAACTTCGATAGTTGATCTGGCTGGGCGATGCTCGCCAAAAAAACTAGCATATATTTCATTAACTATAGAAAAATGATTCATATCTTTTAGGAATATTGTTGTTTTCACAACTTGATTTCTATTTGTTTCGCTTGCGTCTAGAATCGCAGAAATGTTGCGTAATATTTGCTTCGTTTGATCCACGATACCTATTTTCATTAATCCTGTTTCAGGATCAATTGGTAATTGTCCTGATCCGAAAATAAAATTATCAATCTTGATTGCTTGTGAATAAGGTCCAACAGCAGCTGGCGCTTTGGTTGTTTTAATAAAATCCATAAAAACCTCCTAATAAATTCTTTCAACATTATACCACAATATAACAAATAGATGTGTGAAATTTGCAAAAAAAATTAACTTGTTCTTAACAATCATACTTTTATATGGTATAATATCAAATGATAATGATAAATACTAATTATTTGAAAGGAGAAACTCAAGTAAATATTGAGTTAAAACATTTATGAAGAAAAAAGCCTTTTTACTATTATTCTTTTTATCTGTTTTATTAACAGGTTGTGCTAATACACAAACAAAAGACGTTTTTCGTTTTGAAGCACATGAAGTAGATTTAATAGTTGGTGAAGCTAGAGAAATAAAAGTCATTCTAGGAAGCGTTAGTCCAAAAGAAGAAATTGTTTATATTGTAGGAAATTCTTCCATTATTTCTTATGAAGATGAGATACTAACAGCGTTATCTGAAGGAACAACCAAACTAACTGCGTATGTAAAAAGTGAACCATTAACACGAGCAATCGTTAATGTTAATGTAGGGAAAGAACCGCTTTCTTCGTTAAAAATCAAAGGAGTAAATACCCTATTAATTGGTGAACAAGCAACATTTTCTACTGAAGTAACACCAAGTCATCTTGAAAATAAAGTTGTGTGGAAATCTTCAGATACTAAAGTGGCAACGATTGATGCAAATGGAAAACTAACAGCAATTAAAGCTGGAAATGTAACAATTTCTGCGACTTCAGAATATGATAAATCAATAGTAGCAATCAAAAATATTGAAGTAAAATATCATGATGCAACTAAAATTGATATTGAATTCGTCAGTGGAAAAGCCACTATGGCTATTTCTGAAACAGCTAAAGTAAAAGCAACTGTTTTTCCGACACTAGCAAATCCAAATTATACATGGACAACTAGTGATGTAAAAGTTGTTACAGTTGATGGTGAAGGGAACTTGACAGCTGTTGCTGTGGGAAATGCACAAATTATGGCAACTAGTGCTGATGGTTTGGTTAGTGATGTCATTGATATTACTGTAACTTGGGCTGAAGCAACAGGCTTGACAGTAAAAGAACCAACAATTGATATTTATGTTAATGATACTTTTAAAATTGAAGCTACTGTAGAGCCATCTAATGCGAATCAAGAAGTTCAAGTTTCGTTTAATAACGAATCTTTAGTCCAAATGGCGAATAATGTTATTACTTTCCTTGCAGATGGAACGGTAGAAGTAACGATCAAAACTGCGGATGGAAAAGTGGAAAAGAAACTTACAATCGTGATTAATCCGATTCCTGCACCAACAGAAATAGTCTTTGCCATAACAGATGGGGAAACTACGTTTGATGAAAAGCAAAGTAATATCGCTCTAACAATTGAAATAAAACCAGAGCATGCCTTACAAGAATTTGAGATTACAAGTAGTGATGAAAATGTAGCAACTATAACTAAAAAAGGAAATAGTTACGTTCTTAATACAAAAAATCCTGGTACAGTTACAATAACTGCTACCTCTAAGGTTAATCCAGAATTGAAGAAAAGCATAACAATTACAGTTAATGCGATCGAATAAGGAAAAGAAGACACCAGCTAAAAAACTGGTGTTTTTAAATCGGTAGTATTATTGTAATTAATGTTAAAAAATGATAGAATAATAACGGTGAAAAATATGTATGATATTATTGTAATAGGTGGAGGACATGCTGGAGTAGAAGCAGCATTAGCCAGCGCCAGATTAAAAAACAAAACATTATTAATAGTTGGGAATAAAAAAATGATTGCAAGTATGCCATGTAATCCTTCTATAGGAGGTCCAGCCAAAGGAATTATTGTCAGAGAAATCGATGCTCTTGGCGGAGAAATGGCAAAAGCAACAGACAAAACTTTATTGCAATTAAAAATGCTAAATGTGTCAAAAGGACCCGCTGTAAGGGCGTTAAGAGCACAATCGGATAAGGTTTTATACCCAAAGTATATGCAGGAAGTGATTGCAAAACAAGAAGATTTAGAGGTTAGAGAAATTTATGTAGAGCAATTATTGGTTGATGGTAATAAAGTAGTCGGAGTAAGGCTAGAAAACAAAGAAGAAATAGAAGCGAAAAGCGTCATTATTGCGAGTGGAACGTATCTTGATTCTCGTGTTTTGGTGGGTCATAAATTCTGGCAAAGTGGTCCAGATAATCAAAAAACAACATCTAAACTCTCACAAAGCCTTAAGGAAATTGGATTTAAATTAATTCGATTAAAAACAGGAACACCACCGCGAATCAAAAAGAACACAGTAGATTTCTCTAAAACAGTGGAACAACCTGGTGATAATGCCCCCCTACGTTTTAGCGAAACCACGGATTATAAAGAAATTAGACCCTTTGCTCTTCAAGAAAAATGTTATTTAACATATACAACAGAAGCTACACATCAAATAATTAATGATAATTTAGCACTTTCAAGTATGTATGGTGGCGTTATAGAAGGTGTTGGACCCAGATATTGCCCATCCATTGAAGCAAAAGTGGTTCGTTTTTCTGATAAAAACAGACATCAAATTTTTCTTGAACCAGAAAGTTTAGAAATCGATGAAATTTATGTTCAAGGATTCTCAACAAGTTTTCCTCATGAATTACAAGACGAAATGATTCATACAATTCCTGGATTAGAAAAAGCAGAAATAGCAAAGTATGCTTATGCAATCGAATATGATGCAATTGATCCTGTACAATTAAAAGCAAGTTTGGAATCCAAAGCCATTAATAACTTATTTTTTGCTGGACAAGTCAATGGAACTAGCGGTTATGAAGAAGCAGCCTGCCAAGGATTAATGGCAGGAATCAATGCGAGTCTAAAACTGGCAGGAAAAGAACCTTTAATTTTGCGAAGAGACGAAGCTTATACCGGTGTTTTAATAGATGACATTATTACAAAAGGAGTGGAAGATCCTTATCGCCTTCTTACATCAAGGGCAGAATTTAGATTATTATTGCGTCATGACAACGCAGAAGAGAGATTAATAAAATATGGATATGATATTGGTTTAATTAGCCCAGAAAGATATCATAAATTCACAGCTAAACGAAAACAAATTGAAGAATTAAAATCTTTACTAGAAGAAATCATGATTTATCCGAAAAATGAAATTAATGATTATTTATTAGTTAGTGAAAAAGCGGTAATTAACGAAAAGATTACAGGAAATGAATTTTTGCGTCGTCCGGAAATTGGTTTTGAAGATATTGAATTTGCTATTAAAAAAGAAATTCCTTATTCTAAAGAAGTAAAAGATCAAGTAACAATTGAAGTCAAATATGCCGGCTATATTAATAAAGAATATAAAGAGGCCAAGAAAATGGTAGCAATGGAAACAAGAAAAATTCCGGAGAATATTGATTATCGTAAAATTACCAATCTTGCGTTGGAAGCCAAAGAAAAGCTAGAAAATGTAAGGCCAACAACAATTGCACAAGCATCACGAATAAGTGGAGTGAATCCTAGTGATATCGCTGTTTTGCTTGTTTATTTAGAGGCTCGTCATGAATGATTGTCTAGATAGATTCAAACTTAACGAAGAACAAAAACAAAAATTCAAACAATATTATCAATTTTTAATTTCTGAAAACGAAAAGATAAATTTAACTTCTATTGTTGAAGAGGATGAGGTCTATGGAAAACATTTCTATGATTCCTTATCAATGATAGGATTGCTTTCTGATTTGAAGAATAAGAGGATTTGTGATATTGGAAGTGGTGCTGGATTTCCAAGTATTCCTTTGAAGATATTGGAACCTACCTTGAAGGTAACTATTATTGAGCCAACAGCAAAAAGAGTTAGGTTTTTGAAACAATTATGTGATATACTTAAACTAACAGAAGTTACTATAATCAATGATCGAGCAGAAAATGCAGTTAAAAACTATCGTGAAAGCTTTGATGTTGTGGTTGCGCGAGCCGTTGCCAATCTATCTATCATTCTAGAACTATCCATTCCATTTATTAAAATCGGTGGAAGTTTTGTTGCTTATAAAGGGCAATATTATGAAGATGAATTAGAATTAGCACAACGATGCTTAACCATACTAGAGGTCGAGTTGAAAGCAACACATCAATATGAGTTGCCAGCGGATATGGGATCAAGGGTGTTGCTTGAATTTAGTAAAAGTAAACCTACAAATATGAAATATCCACGAAAATACGCCGATATAAAAAATAAAACATTATAGTGAGGACAATAAATATGGGAATAATTATCGCCATTGCTAACCAAAAAGGTGGAGTAGGTAAAACAACAACAACAATTAACCTTGGTGCGGCACTTGCTCGAGAACAAAAAAGAACCTTGTTGATCGATTTAGATGAACAGGCTAATGCAACTATTGGAATAGGAATTTCACGAGAAAGTGTTAAAATTAGTTCTTTTGAAGTGTTAACTCAAGACATGGACATTAAAGAAGCAATTTGTAATACAAAAGATTCTTATTTAGATATCATTCCCTCATCAAACAAATTAGCCATTATTGAAAAAACATTATATGGATATGAGAATAAAGAACAAAACCTCATGAGAAGAGTGGAACCAATTAAAAATTGTTATGATTATATCTTGCTTGATTGTCCCCCATCGTTAAGTATTGTTATCGATAATGCCCTATTTGTTAGTGATTCGGTGATTATTCCTGTGGAATGTGAATTCTTCGCTTATGATGCGTTGACACAAATGGTTAATAAAATAAATCAAGTACAAAAAGCAAAAAACAAAATAAATAGATCACTAACAATTGAAGGAGTTCTCCTAACAAAATTAGATAATCGCAATGTGTTTGGGTATAAGATAATTGATAAAGTAAAAGAACTTTTTCCAACAAAAACATTTAATACGATTATTAATCGCTCTAGTCATTTACAAGAAGCACCAATGCACGGAAAAACAGTCATTGATTTTGCATATAACTCTCGCGGAAGTAAAGAATATCGTGAACTCGCCAAAGAAATTATAAATAATAACGAGGTAAAATAGCATGTGGGAAAAAATAGTAGCATTTATTAATGCATCAACAAAACCGATTATTGAAACAGCCATATTGATTGGTATCACATTTGTTTTATTTGTTTTGATTGCTATTGTTGGAAATAGAATCATTAAAAAACAAAGGGATAAAAAGAAAAAAGCGATGACACTGACTAAAATGATTCAAAGCATTCTTCGTTATTCTATATTAATTTTAGCAATCATTATGATATTAAGTTTTTGGGGTGTTCAAGTTGGGCCCATTCTAGCAGGAGCTGGAATTATAGGAATTGTTATTGGTCTTGGAGCACAAGATTTAATTAAGGATTTATTGAGTGGATTTAGTATCATTTTTGAAAATTATTATGATATTGATGATATTGTTGAAATAAAAGGGTTTAAAGGTAGAGTACTTGATATAGGTTTGAAAACAACAAAATTAATTAATTGGAAAAACGAAGTAAAAGTGTTTACCAATGGAGATATTAAAGATATTACTAATTTCTCAAAAAATCCTTCTGTAGGGGTAGTTGAAGTTGGAATTAGTTATAATGAAAACTTAGATAAAGTAATCGGATTGCTAGAAGAAAAACTAGTTGTGATAAAAGAATTGTTTCCCCAAGTAATTGAAGGGCCTAATGTAATCGGTGTTGTCAATTTTGCTGATAGTGCTATTATCATCAGAATCATTGTTAAGACAGAATCAGAACAACATTATGGGGTAGAACGAGCAATTAGAAAATATATAAAAGAAATATTTGATGAGAATGGCATTACAATTCCATTCCCACAATTGGTAGTATATCATGGCGATCATCAAAACTGATTATGCTGATGGCGACATTTTAGAATTTAAAAAACCTCATCCTTGTGGAGGAAAAACATGGAAAATAATTCGTGCAGGGGTTGATTGTAAATTAGAATGTGTAACCTGTAAACGAATTGTTATTATGCCAAGGATAGAAATAAATAAAAGAATAAAACAAGTAATCAATTCTAGAATATAAAACTAGAATTGATTTTTATGTGAAAGTTCGCAAGAAAGAAGGATTCAAATGGTAAAAAAATTTATTAAGTATTATCGACCTCATTTAAAATTATTCATTTTAGATATGGTTTGTGCGCTTACAATTTCGCTCATAGATTTATTGTTTCCCATGGTTACAAGTAAAGTTTTAAGAGAATATATTCCAAATGGAGCAATAAGAACCATTTTGCTAATAGGAATCGTACTTCTTGTTTTTTATGGAATTCGATTTTTATTATCTTTCGTTATTGGATATTACGGCCATATTATGGGAATAAGATTAGAGACGGATATGCGAACAGATCTGTTCAAGAAGTTTCAAATGATGGATTATCAATTTTTTGATGATAAGAAAACAGGAGAATTGATGACAAATTTAACCACGCATTTGCACGATGTATCAGAAATGAGCCATCATGCTCCAGAAGATTTATTTATTTCTTTTCTAATGTTGGTAGGTAGTTTTATTTATTTAATGTTTGTCAATGTATATCTAACCCTAATTATATTTTTGTTCTTATCATTTTTAATTATTTATTCTATTTCACGTCGTAATAAAATGATGAAAGGATTTCGTAATGCGCGTAACGCTCAAGGAGAATTAAACGCAGAAGTAGAAAGTAGCATCAGTGGAATCCGATTAACAAAAGCATTTCATAATGAAGATTACGAAGAGAAAAAATTTGAAAAAATAAATACATTATATAAGTCAGCACGAACAGAAACATTTCGTCAAATTGGTTTGTTCGGTTCAGGAAATGATTTTTTTATTAATTTAGCAAATTTGGCGCTTCTTATCTTTGGTGGATATTTTGTCTATCAAAAATGGATTGATTATATCGACTTAACTACCTATTTTTTATATGTTAATTTCTTAATAAAACCGATTTCTCGATTGACAAATTCGATGGAACAATTACAACAAGGATTTTCAGGAATAGAAAAATTCTATAATATCATGAATATCAATCCTAAAATTGTAAGTCCTGAAAATGGTGTTGAGAAAAAAGATTTCATTGGTAATGTAGATTTTGTTGATGTTAAGTTTAGTTATAATCAAAATGAGGATCAGTATGTATTATCTAACTTTACTCTAAGTATACCAGCTGGAAGAAAAGTAGCTTTAGTGGGAGAAACAGGTGTTGGAAAGACAACCATATCTAAACTAATCCCCCGTTTTTATGATGTTGAGGCGGGACAAATAAAAGTTGATGGAATCGATGTCCGAGATTATAATCTATTTAATCTAAGAGAAGCAATCGGTCATGTTCAACAAGATGTATTCATCTTTTACGGAACAATTAAAGAAAACATTCTTTATGGGAAACCCGAAGCGACCATGGAACAAGTAATAGCAGCAGCAAAAAGTGCAAGAATTCATGATTTTATTATGACCCTTGAAAATGGATATGAAACCCTAACAGGAGAAAGAGGAATTCGTTTATCTGGAGGGCAACAACAGCGAATTGCTATTGCACGATTATTTCTTAAAAATCCAAAAATTTTAATTTTGGATGAAGCAACATCATCGCTTGATAATATTACTGAAACATTAATTCAAAAATCATTCGATGAATTAGCGAAAGGAAAAACAACTATTGTAATAGCACATCGCTTAACAACGATAAAAAATGCAGATGAAATTATAGTGATTGGTAAAAATGGAATTATTGAACGGGGAAAACATGAAGAACTGATTGAAAACAAAGGTTATTATGCTTCCTTATACCATTCTAGTATAACGATATAAAAAAGTTCGTGGTAAATTTATCACGGACTTTTCTATCTATATGAAACGTTTTCATTAAAAAAGTTTTGACATACCACAGGATAATGATATAATGGTTGCATACAAAAAAACGGGTTGAATTTAAAAGATAAAAGATTAAGTTCTTAAGAAAGATTTCTTTTTGAGCATAAATTTAAATTGAACCTATGTTTGAATAGGTTTTTTTGTTACTAATCCAGGATGAATTTTATTTAAAAGATAAGAGATAAGATTTCTCTTTGAGTATAGGTAAAAAAATTCAGTCCTGAGATAGGACTTTTTATTTTGTCCAGGTTATTTTGTTTAAAAGATAGAAGTAATTCTTGAGCATAGTCTTAAAATACCTCTTGAGTATAAAACAAAAAGCACCTGGAAAGGTACTTTTTATTTTACAGGAGGTTTTTTATGCGGCGGGATGAAATAATCACAAAAAGAGGATCGAGAAGAAAATAAGCCCTATTTTTTAGGTGATAACGAGAAAGACAAAAGAAAAAGGAGAAAGAAAAATGAAAAAGATTATTTGTTTTATACTATTAGCAGTTAGTTTATTCGGATTAACAGGATGTAAAAAAGATGTACTTGATGAAATCACAAAGAAAGGTGAAATTGTAATTGTTACTTCACCAGATTATCCCGCTTTTGAATTTATCGATGATTCAAAAACAGGTCAAGATAAATATGTAGGTGCTGATATTGAATTTATGAAATATATCGCTAAGGAATTGGGCGTAACTTTGAAAATCGAAGCTACAGATTTTGATACAACATTAGCATTAGTATCAACTGGAGCTGCTGATTTAGCAATTTCTGGATTTACTTATAAACCTGAAAGAGCAGAAAACTATGAATTATCAGATCCATATTATCAAGAGGGAGCACAAGGAATTATCGTGTTAAAAAGCGATTATGACAAGAATCAATATAATACACTTGCTAAATTGAATGTTGCTGGTGTAAAAGTTGGTGGACAAAGTGGATCGCTACAATTCGATTATGTTTCCAATCAACTACCAAATGCAACAGCAGAAGCATTTGCAAAGATTGCTGATGGCTTATTATTATTAGACAATGGTACAATTAAAGCTGTCGCTTTAGCGTCTAGGGTTGCTGAAAATGTTATGTCTCAACAACCAGATAAATATGTATTCCTAGAAGAAACATTTACCGTTCCAACAGAAGAAACTCAGTTGTTTGTTTTGGCTGCAAAAGGACAAGTTGAATTAATCGAAAAGATTAATGAAATCATTGCTAAAATGATTGCTGACGAGAAATATTCAATTTGGTTCCAAGAAGCAACTGATTTGGCTGCAAGTTTTGCTGAGTAAAAACATAAAAAATGTTAGAAAATTTATATAAAATATTAATTAAGTATTTTCCGTTATTTATGGAGGGGATGGGAG
>JAEZSA010000117.1 GCA_023422115.1 Bacillota bacterium
TTTCTTGCATCTGAAATTTCAATACCATCCGTTGATGTAGAAGGAATTATTACTTCGCTATCACCATACATTTCACTATCATCTACATTGATGGTAATTGTTTTTAAGCCACGGCAACTAGCAAAAGATAATCCTGTATTTCCTCCAATTGTTTTTACGCTATTAGGAATGTTTACTGCTTGTAAGTTCTTGCATTGGTAAAATGCATAATCTTCAATCGTTTCAACTGTATATGGAATTGTAATATTTTGAACTTTACTTGTAGAAATACTAATGTTTAAAAACCTAATATATTTATAAAAAGCGTAGCTTTTTATTATTTTAACTGGAACACCTTCAATTTCAGTAGGGATAACAACATTCTTATCATTGCCTATATATTGAACAATTGTAGCATAATCGCCATTTACTGTATCATATACATACTTATATTTAAAATCATCATAAATTCGAACAACTCTTTGAATCCAAGTATCGTTTGGTTTATTCCCTAATTCATCTTCTTCATAAGAAGTTACGTTTACTGGGGCTGTAAAGTTCCACATATTTTCTTCGCCAGATAAAAAGTATACATCAAATTCTTTTGCTTCAGGGCCATCTGGAGTAACTACTGTTACTTTTACATGAGCACTCGCATACTTTTCCCATTTCTTATTTGTAGTCACATCACTTTGTAGCAAGTATTCAAAGGAATCAGTTTTTAAAGATTCAATTCCATCAAAATATGTTGTATTACCCTCTTCATCTGTGTTTTCACTAATGAATTTCGGATATGCTGTGCTTGCTGTAGAATAAAACGCACGAGCAACACCATCCAAATCTTTGTTATTCATTGCATCAACATAAGCATCCCACAAATTTTTGGCTTCTACTTCTTCACTACATCCTGATGAAAAAGTTAAAGTGAAAAACATAACGAATATTACTAACAATATTTTTTTCATTTTTGATTCCTCCATATATTTTTTAGGATTAAAATATTACTTTTTTTCTTTAATTACTATATGTAATTATACAATAAAAGGGCTGCTAAATCAATACTTTTTTAAATCGTTTTCAAAACGTCTTTAAAATAGCCAGCAACTGCTATCATCGCCGCATTATCAGTACAATATTTCATTTTTGGAAAAGTTAATTTTACATTATCTAATTTATTCACTGCTTCTGCTAATGAGTTTCGTAATCCTTGATTTGCTGCCACACCCCCAGCAACGATTATTTGATTTACTTTATATGCTTTCGCTGCTTGAATCGTTTTATCTACCAATACCGTAACAACACTATTTTGAAAAGAAGCCGCAAGATCAGCAACATTAATTGCTTCATTTTTCATATTGCATTTATTAATAATATTTAAAACAGCTGATTTTAATCCTGAAAAAGAGAAGTTGTAACTTTCTTTATCTAAATAAACAAGTGGTAGTTGATAAGATACTTTTCCTGTCTGTGCTAATCGATCAACATACACTCCAGCAGGATAATCCAATCCCATAACTCTTCCAACTTTATCATAGGCCTCTCCAACTGCATCATCTAGTGTTTGTCCTAAAATTTCAAATTGATAATGATCTTTCATTAAAACTAGTTCTGTATGACCACCTGATACAACCAACGCTAATAAAGGAAAAATAAAATCACTTTCAATATAGTTTGCATATATATGACCATCGATATGGTTAACATCAACAAAACGAATATCATTTGCCAGAGCGAATGCTTTTGCTGCATTAATTCCCACTAATAAAGAACCTATTAATCCTGGTGTTGCCGTTACAGCAACTAAATCAATATCTTTGGGAGTGATATTAGCATCTGCAAGAGCTTGTTCGAAAACATAAATCATCTTTTTTACGTGTTCTCTACTCGCTACTTCAGGAACAACACCTCCAAATACTTTATGAGTGTCTATTTGTGAATAAACAACATTTGCTAGTACTTCTTTTCCGTCTCTTACGATTGCTACACTTGTTTCATCGCAACTGCTTTCTACACCTAATACTAACATTTAATCACCTCAAATCTTTAATCATTACTAAAGCATCTTCTAGATCTTTGTAATATTTTTCTCTTCGATAAGCAAACTTAAATCCATATTTCTCGTAAAGACTAATTGCCACTTCATTATGCTCCCTAACTTCTAAACTAATTGTTGGAACTTTAGACATGATACATAAATTGATAGCAAATTCTATCATCATAGAACCATAACCTTGGTGTTGATACTCTTTATCAATATAAAAGTTTACTATCTCTGCACGTTCACTCTCGATCCATAGCCCTATATATCCTTTTACTTGATGATCAATGTCAAGAATAAAATAATAAGCATATGGATTCAAGGTTAATTCAGAATAAAGCATATCATATCCCAATGTTTCTTGAAAAATTCTTTTTTCTCCTTCAATAACAAAAGGAATATCTTCTACTTGCATTTCACGAATTTGATATTTCATGTATTTGCCTTCCTTAAATAGTTAGGAACCAACGCTTTTACATCTGTTACTTCATTTTGGGCTAATTCAATTATTTTAAACGGAGAAAATCTGAAACATGTTTCATCGATTACTTGATAATTACATGATTTAATTTCTTGATGAAATGTTTCCGCTAAAACAAAGCAATCATCAGCAAGTATGGAATATTTACCCTTTTCAATTTTAATAATCCTCGTGTATAAATAATCCTTTTTGGCAATGTTTGTAATTGCATATTCTCCATCAACCCCGTAATAACCACTAGCAATGACATCAAGACTACTAATGGTATATAAAGGAATATTTAAAGTCCAAGCAAACATTTTTGCTATGATTGTACTGATTCTTAATCCAGTGTAAGAACCTGGACCAATACCAATAATAATCTTGGAAAAATCTTTTACTTCTAAATGAAGATTATGTAAGCCCTCTTTAATTGCATTCAAAAGGTTTTCTGAATGGTTGTTAGGCGCTTTTATTAGTTTTTGAAATATTTCTTTCTTATCATCAACAAAAGAAAGATATAAAAAACTTGTTGAAGTATCTATTATCATTGTTTTCATAAATCAACCTCTTGTAGTAACTCCATGTATTGTTGCGTTTCTGCTTCTATTTCTACTATTCTTATTGTATCACTATATCGATTAATTGTTATTTTTAAAGTGTCTTTAGGCAAAATAGCACTAATGTTATTTGCCCATTCAATCACACAGAGTCCCTTCGCTTCAAAATATTCTTCTAGATAATCATCACCACTATCATTACTTAAGCGATAAACATCCATATGATATAAAGTTAAACGACCATGATGAATTTTCATGATTGTAAACGTAGGGCTATTGATGATTGTATCGATATCAAGGCCCAATGCAATTCCTTTTGTAAGGGTTGTTTTTCCTGCACCTAAGTCTCCTTCAAGAGTAATAATCATATTTTCTCTTACAAGTTTTCCTATCTTTTTTCCTAATTCAATCATTTGTATTGGGTTTTTTATTTTAAACTTTTTTCTCATATTTACACCATTTTGATATTATAACATATTTTAATTCTTTTTTCATTCAAAATAAAAAACATCATTAAAATGAAATCATTTATAATAATGTTTTCTTGGTTTTATTTAGTAACATAAAATTTTTGATAAAGTGCTATTTTCTCGTAAACAGAATCAACCATAATTTCACGAAGTAATATTGATGTTTTTACAATATCTTGTCCATACATAAATGGATAATAGTCTTTTTCAAACAAGTAATCAATTGTTCCAATGATATATATCTTATCATTCTCTACAAGATTTTGATTAATATAATAGGATTGCCCACTTTTTGTTACATTGTTGCTGAAATACATACCATCATTCATATATTGAAGTATTTTTAATAGTTCTCTTCCTGATATCTTAGAACTACAAATCATGTTTTCAAATGGCATAATTTCAAAAATATCTCCATAACTTACGTTGTCGTTTGCATTTATTGGGAAAGCACTTCCTCGAACACCACCCGCATTGACAACACCAAGATCTGCTTGCATTTCATCTTTGATGGTTGTTGCCATCCAGATTCCTGCTACACTTTTATATATATTTTCTCCAGCAATTCCTAATATTGAATTAGATTCATTAATAACCTCTTGGTATTGATATAACACAGTATTAATTTCTCGACTTTCCTGTGTACAAACCCTAGTAGATTTGATATTTTCACTAGAAACATCAATAATTTCTTTCGTTTCTGGATTAATATCTAATGTAATTTTTCCTATATATTGACCGCTTGAACCCGATTGAACATAAGGTAATGGAATATCACGATTATATTTTAACTCTCCATAATACTGTTGATGAGTATGTCCATTAATCAAAGCATCAATCTTTTCATCACCGGATAAAGAAGATAATTGGTAATTAATATCTTCCGTATCAAGATGAGCAGAAACAATCACGATATCACAATCTTCTTCATTTCTTAAAATCTTTGTATATTTTTTGATTGTTGAAAGCTCATCAGTAAAAACATAGTTCTTAACATGAGAAGCTAGAATATCATTTGTTTGGTCACTTCCTAAAAGGCCTAAAATACCGATTTTTAAATTGCCTCTATCAATAACTGTATATGGTTTAGCCCATTCAGCCAGTTCATATGTACTTTTGTTACTAACATTAGCTGATAAAAACGGAAAAGATGCTTCACCATTTTCATCATCACCATCAAAATATTGCTTTATTTGATCGACACCCCAATCAAATTCATGATTACCAAGAGTCATAGCATCAAAACCAATTACGTTCATCGCTTCAACAACTGCTTTTCCTCGTGTCATTGATGACACTGCCGT
>JAEZSA010000087.1 GCA_023422115.1 Bacillota bacterium
GGAAAAGCAACGGGAGAAGAATTAAAAAATTATGGGATTAATTTTGATTTAGCCCCTGTACTTGATGTCAATAATAATCCAAGCAATCCAGTTATTAATAATCGTAGTTATTCAGATGATGCAATTACTGTTTCATTATTTGGTCAGCAAATGATAGCAGGTTTGGCAGAAAGTAATGTTATGAGTTGTGCAAAACACTTTCCTGGTCATGGAAACACTAGCACAGATTCTCATACATCACTACCTAAAATAACCAGCACAAAAGAAGATTTATATGCCATTGAATTAGCGCCTTTCATTAGTGCAATCGCTAGTGGAATTGATTCGATTATGACAACGCATATTATTTTTTCAGCAATCGATAAAGAATATCCAGCAACATTATCAAAAGCTGTATTGACAGACTTATTACGTAATGAGCTCGGTTATAAAGGGATTATCGTTACGGATGGTATGGAAATGAAGGCGATAGCAGATTATTATGGTGTTGGTCAAGCAGCAGTATTAGCAGTGAAAGCTGGTGCGGATATGCTTGCTTATACCACAACAAATAATCCAATCACTGCTCATCAAGCGATTAAAGCCGCTGTCTTGAGTGGAGAAATCAGCGAAGAAAGAATTGATGACTCAGTAAGACGAATTCTTCTTAAAAAAGTAAAATATGACTTGTTTGATCACTATCTTCCTAATGAAAATTATCAAAATTATGATTTGACAGCAAATCAAGAACTTAATCTAGAAATAGCAAAACAATCTGTAACAATTCATTTAGGTGATTTCACTGGTTTAGATAAAACAAAGTCAACTTTGATTTTATCAACAAAAGCATCATTGACTTTAGAACCTGGCTTAAGTGGTAGCGACAATTCGTTTGGGTTTATTGCTAGTCGTTATCTAAAATCAAAAGGTTTCAGTAAATGTGATTATTTGGATGTATCTTCTTTAACATCTGTAAGAATTGCAGAAATTGTTCAAACCGCTGAAAGTTATGAACAGGTCGTTATTGCTGTTGGAGATGCTAGTAGTATGCACATTAATTTGGTCAATCAGTTATCAAATAAAGATGAAAATTTACTTGTGATTGCCTTAAATCTACCTTATGATATAAATAAATATGCAAGTACGATCAACAACTATCTATGCATCTATGAATATAGTCCTATTATGGTCGATGCTTTAAAACGATTAATGAATGGTGAATATACTCCAATAGGAAAGTCACCAATTAGCTTAAATCGATAGTCATAAAAAAAGTCTTGACAAAAGATATCAATTATAGTATAATAACAAAGTAATTTATCATAGTGGAAAGAAGAAGTACCCACTTCTCACCTGACTGATTATGTTGGTAGGTAAATGTCACTTTACAAGAATTTGTGATTTTTTGGTGGGTGCTTTTATAGCGCTCACTTTTCTTTTCTTACTATGGTAGGTACTAAAAAATAGGAGGTGCTTTATATTAGTAAGAATGTAGATCGCAAAAGCGATGCCTTAGTAAACGAAAATATTGAGGCAGAACGTGTGTTAGTTATTGATGCTGAAGGAAAAGCTTTAGGAGAAATGAAGACGAATGAAGCGATTAGTTTAGCAAAAACTAGCAATTATGATTTAGTTTGTGTAGCGCCAAACGCTAAAGTCCCTGTTTGTCGTTTTCTAGATTATAGTAAATATCGCTATGAATTACAGAAAAAAGCAAGGGAAAGCAAAAAGAATCAAAAAGTAGTAGTTTTAAAGGAAATCAGATTGTCACCAGTGATTGGACAAAAAGATTTTGAAACAAAACTAAAAAATGGTAGAGATTTTCTTGACGATGGCAGTAAATTAAAAGTTTCTATTTATTTTCCAAGAGGAAAGAGAAGATTATTACAATTTGAATCTTCCACTGATATTTTGGATAAGTATGTTGAAGCAATGGATGAATATGCCACAATAGAAACTAAAAATACCCTTGATGGTAAAAATAGCCATTATATTTTAGTCCCAAAAAATAAGAAGAAAGACAAGGAGTGATTTTAACATGCCAAAAATGAAGACTCATAGCGGTACTAAGAAACGTTTAAAAATATCTGCAACTGGAAAGGTTATGCGTGGACGTCCAGGAACAAGCCACTTAGCACCTGGAAAAACTCAAAAGAGAATTCGTCATTTACGTAAAGGATCAACAGTATCTGCAGCTGATTTAGGCCGCATTAAACAACAAGTAGCAAATTTAAAATAAAAAGTAGAATATAAATCTAAAAGGAGGTAATTTTTATGCCACGTACTAAGGGTGGAGTCGTTTCAAGAAGAAGACGTAACAGAGTTTTAAAATTAGCCAAAGGTTATTTTGGTTCAAAACACACATTATATAGAACAGCGAATCAACAAGTGATGAAATCACTATCTTACGCATATCGCGATCGTAAAAGAAGAAAACGCGATTTCCGTAGATTATGGATTGCTCGTATTAATGCTGCTGCAAGACTTAACGGCTTATCATATAATAAATTAATGTTTGGTTTAAGAAAAGGTAATATCGATATTAATCGTAAGATGCTTTCTGAAATCGCAATTAATGATGCTGCTGGTTTCACAGTTATTTGTGATAAAGTAAAAGAAGCAATCAAGTAAAACAGGTCAAAGACCTGTTTTTTTAAACCGATTTTATCTTTGAAAGTGTTTACATAAATTGGGAAATATGGTAAAATATAGTTAGAAAAGGAGTACAATATGTTTACTGTAAAATATAATAATAAAGAATATCAATTTGAAGATAAAATACCATTAAAAGACTTAGCTAAACAATTTAATGTTGAAGCGTATCTTGCAAAGGTTAATAATCGTTTGCGAGAATTAAATTTTTATCTAAACTTTAATTGTACTGTTGAGTTTCTTGACTTAACAAATTTTGATACAGTTAGAGCTTATGAAACAAGTTTGCGCTATTTAATTATTATGGCATTAGAAAATTTATACCCTAATATTAAAATAGAATTTAATCAATGTGTCTCACGATCCATTTCTTGTAATGTGATTGGATTAGAAAAAAATATTGATGTAAAGTTCCTTAGTGTTTTAGAAGAAGAAATGCGTCGAATTGTTGCTGCAGATTATCCAATCATTAGAAAAACAATTTCAAAAGCAGAAGCGATAGAAATCTACAAGAAAAAAGGATATTTAGATAAAAACGAAGTGTTAAAATATCGGGAAGAAGATGAAGTAAATATTTATGTTTGTGAGAACTATACGAATTACTTATTTGGATACATGGTTCCTTCTACTGGATATTTAAGCAAATTTCAACTACGATTATATCATCCAGGATTTTTAGTACAATTTCCTCGAGCAGAAAAAGGGGGACAAATTCCTGATTTTGAAGATTCACCAAGTTTTGGAAGAATGTTGAAGGAAGCTCGTAATTGGGCAAGACTATGCGAATGCGATCGAATTCCATTACTAAATATGCATGCTAGCGAAGCAAGCGTCATTGATTTAGTGAATATGTGTGAGACAAAACATAATAATATGCTTGCTGAATTGGGAGAAACGATAAAAAAGAATATTGACGACATTCGGTTAATTTGTATTGCTGGTCCTTCTTCATCAGGAAAAACAACATTTTCCCATCGTTTAAGGATTGAATTAATGTCAAGAGGGATTAAACCATTAAAGATTTCAATGGATGATTACTATCTAGATCGAGAAAAAGCTCCTTTAGATGAATATGGAGAACCAGATTTAGAACATATCAAAGCTTTAGATATTGAATTGTTTAATAATAATTTACTATCTTTAATTCAAGGAGAAGAAGTTCAATTACCTATCTTTGATTTTAAATTAGGAAAACGAGTCGCTGGTCCAAAGATAAGTATTTCTATGGATACACTAGTAATTATTGAAGGGATTCATGCTTTAAATGAAGAATTAACAAAATCAATTCCAAAGCATCAGAAGTTTAAAATTTATATTAGTCCA
>JAEZSA010000106.1 GCA_023422115.1 Bacillota bacterium
GATAATGATATCATTCTTACTTCAACAACTACGAAACAAGGACTTGATAAGGTCATTCTATTAATTAAAGAAACAATCAATAAGAGCAACTAAAGGATTCGTTGCTCTTTTTTATTGTTGATAAGACAAATATAGTTTATAATATAAATGGGGGAAAATTATGATTGAAAAAAAGGTAAAAAGTAGGATATTATTTAGAGGGAAAGTCATTACAGTTAAATGTGATGATGTTGTTTTGGAAAACGGAGTAAAAACCAAACGGGAAATTGTCGATCACAAAGGTGGAGTGTGTTGCCTTGTACGAACGAAAGAAGATAAGATTATCTTTGTTAGCCAATATCGCTATTCTGTAGGAGCTGATGTTTTAGAATTACCAGCAGGAAAAATTGAAGAAGGAGAAGATCCTCTTACAACAATCAAACGCGAACTGATCGAAGAAGTTGGTGTGATTGCAGAGCTCATTACAGCTTGTGGTTATATTCTCCCAACTCCTGGTTATAGCAGTGAGAAAATATATCTTTATTATGTAGATCAATATCGCGAAGGAAAGCAAGAATTCGATATTGATGAAGATTTGACCCTTCATCAAATTCCAATAAAAGAAGCATATGAAATGGTAAGAGATGGCCGAATTATTGACGCAAAAACTATTTGTTTACTGATGAAATGCCAAAATAAATTGATGTAGGCGTTTTCATGTGTCCTTGGACAAAAAACACTTGTCATTGAAATAGAGACAGTGTATAATATCATCATATATAAAAATGAGGTGTTAATATGAGAATTATAGCAAAACATGCAGCAGGAAAAGTTTTAAAAAGTGATGGATTTCAAATATCAGCAGATGCAAAATTAGCCAAAAAGAAAGACTCTAGTATTATAGATGGTACTCTTGGAACTTTCTATTTTGAAGATGGTAGTTTTAAAACCTTTCAAGTTGTTCATAAAATTATGAATCAATTAAAGGATGAAGATATCTATCTTTATTCAACCAGTGATGGAGGGCCTTCTTTCAAAGAAGCCATTTTAGATTGGACTTTTAAAGATACAAGAGCAGAAATGGAAGCGAATTTATCCATCGCTACCATTCCCACTCCAGGGGGAACAGGTGCATTAACTAGTGCTGTTTTTAATAGCCTTGATCCCCAAGAAACACTACTAATACCTTCTCCATGTTGGGGACCTTATGTTGGCATCGCAGTGAATCGTGCTTTTAAAATAGAAAAATTCTTTATGTTTGATGGTAATGCGTTTAATATGAAAGGATTTATTGAAAAATGTGAGAAAATTATTGCAGCTGAAGGAAAACTAGTTACTATTATCAATGATCCTTGTAACAATCCAACAGGATATAATATGACAAAAGCAGAACTAGAAGCTGTTATTAGTTATTTGAATAGCAAAAAAGATATTCCTTGTGTCTTAATCTATGACTGTGCTTATATTGATATGGCGGTAGAAGGAAGCAAGGAAACGAGAGATAAAATGTTAGCTTTTACAAAAGCCAATGAAAATGTATTGATTAGCATCGCATTTAGTTTTTCAAAAACATTCTTTATTTATGGACAACGATTAGGCGGTCAAATTTTATTATCTAAAAACAAAGAATCGGTAGTGGAGTATTATAATGCAGCCAATTTTACGGCTCGTAATACTTGGAGTAACTGTAATAAAGGAATGATTCGTGTCCTTGAAGAAATGACAAAATCACCAACCTTAATGGCTGAATATCAATCTGAATTACATGAAGTCATTGACACCCTACAAACTCGTGCAGATTTATTTAAACAAGAAGCAATGCAAGTAGGACTTGAACTTTATCCATATCATGGTGGATTCTTTATTACCATCCCATGTGAAAACAATATGCTAATTCTTGAAAAACTTGTTGAAGAAGAAAAAATCTATTTGTTACCATTTGATAACTCAGTGAGAGTTGCTATTTGTTCACTACCACTAAGCAACATTAAAGGTTTAGCAGAGAAAATTCATCGCGTGATTCAAAAATATAGCTAATTTCATCCTAAGATAAGCCTTTTTGTAGACTTATCTTTTTTTATTGCGTATAATAGTGATGAATAACAAGGAGATTAGTATGAAAGGATTCATTTATCAAAGCATCATTGGATCACTAGCAATTTATGAAGAAAATGGAAGTATTGTTAGAATAGAGCAAACAAACGAGTTATGTAAAGATAGTATTCTCCAAGAAACGCCAATCATTCATCAAACGATCATTGAGCTTGAGGAATATTTTAAGGGGAAAAGGAAGAAGTTCACGATTCCTGTTCATCATCATCGTCAAGGATTTCAAGCAAAAGTATTGGAACAATTAATGAAGATTCCATATGGAGTTACCTTATCTTATAAAGAAGTTGCTGAACTCATTGGTCATCCTCATGCTTATCGTGCTGTTGGTGGAGCTTGTCATGATAATCCGATTCCCTTATTGATTCCTTGCCATCGAGTTATCGCTAGTAATGGCAGGCTAACAGGATTTGGTTGGGGTCTCGAAACAAAAAAAGCATTATTAGTGTTAGAAAGAAGTTTTATAAATAATAATTGACTTATAGATGCGTTTATAGTATAATA
>JAEZSA010000116.1 GCA_023422115.1 Bacillota bacterium
TGTATCTTGAATCATCGAAGAGACTGCTCCTTATCAGTAAGTCAATGATAACATAGCAAAAATAGTGTGTCAATAATACAAAGAGATTTTAAGCAAATCTATATAACGTCCTATTTAGGACGATATAATAATAGATTTTAATGGTTATAATCATCTGAAAGCGTTGTCATATCGAGTTTTATTTCTTTTAGAAAAAGGGTTGTTTTTTAAAAAATGGTATGTTATAATCGCCGTGTAAAAGGAATGATAGCTATGACAAAGTGTTATATCAGCACTATTTTGAATGGGAATAAAGATTATCAAATCATCAAAGAAACCTGTGAGAAAGCTGATTTTACAATCGGACTAGAATACTTTATCTCTGCCTTAACAGACCCAAAAATAAGAGAATTACAAGCATTACAAAGCGATATCGGATCTCGTCCAGCTACATTTCATTCTCCTATGGTTGATTGTGAATCAACAAGTGAAATTGGTTCAGATGCATACCAAAAAATGATTCAAAATTGGCTAAGAACAATTGATTTTTGCCATCGGTATGGATGTAATGAAATTGTATTTCACACCAATAATTGTTATATCCATCCCGAAGAACGAATCCAAAAGCAAAAAAATGCGATAGAAAATGCGTTGACTCTCCATCAATTATGTAACGAAAATAAAATAAAAATGTTGGTTGAGACCTTAGCATTACCAATCAAAGGGGCACCACTCTTTACCGATCGTGAATTTGTGAAGTTTATCTTAGATTATGACTTATATGCTTTAATCGATATTGGTCATATGAATATCAATGGTTATGATTATTCCTATGTAATAGAAAATCTAAACAAGCATATTTTAGGATACCATATTCATAATAACAATCAAATCAGTGATGATCATCAACGTATTGGTAGTGGAACCTTCAATTATAATACTTTCTATGAGTATTATAAGAAGTACACACCAGATGCTAACATAGTTATGGAATACTTCAATATTCCTAATTTTACCAGTGATGATTTACTTGCAGATATCAAAGAATTATTAACAAAGATCAAAGAATAGCGAATTTATTCACTAATTTTTTTAGGGCACTTGACTAGTATATTACAATATGATATTATAATGTTATAACAAGTTGAGGTGACATATGGCTAATAGTTCATTGTATTACAAGATATTTGAATATTATAAGAAGATGATTCTAACAAATCAAATGCAAAGCGGGCAAAAAATGCCAACAGAACAAGAAGTATGTGATATTTTCAATGCTTCAAGAATTACTACTCGTCATGCTTTTGAATTACTATCTAATCAAGGATTAATCGTAAAGGTTCAAGGGAAAGGAACTTTTGTTAGTGAGAAAAAAGCGGATATGCAATTAAATATTCTTCAAGGCTTTTCGTTAGAAATGGCAAGTATCGGTAAAGTTCCGTCAACAATTTTCTTGAATATTCAATTGACGGTTCCTTCGAGAAAAATTGCCAGTAAATTAGATTTATCTGAAGGAAGCAAGATTTATGTATTAGAGAGAATTCGTTGTGCTGATGGTGTTAAGATGGCTTATGAAAGAGTTCATATGCCATTTCATCTGATTCCCGATTTGGAGAAGCATGATCTAACAAAATCACTCTATGCAACGCTCTCATCAAAGTATCAAATTGAACCTTTTAAAGCTAATCAAACAATTGAAGCAACGCTAGCAAATCAGAAGCAAGCAGAAATGTTAGAGGTTAAAGTAAATTCCCCTCTATTAGCGATTGAACGCTTGACCTATGATAAAAATAATAGACCTTATGAGTTTACGGAAAGTCTCTATCGAGGAGATAAATATAAATTTACTGTTTCAATGAATAACTAAAGAACGAATAAAATAACCTGCTTAGCAGGTTAAAAAAATAAGACAAGTTGTTATAACATTATAATAAATATGCGATTTGTTATATAATCGAGGTGAAAAATGGAAAACAATGTAAGCGGTTGCGTACAATCGCCAAAGAAACAAAAAAAGAAATGGTATCATTTAACCTTAGCAAAAAAGGAAGCATTGACAGGATGGATATTTGTTGCCCCTGTATTGATCGGCTTTTTGGTCTTCACTGCTTTTTCTATGATATATTCTTTATATATCTCTTTTACTGACTGGAATATGCTTACTACACCAAAATGGGTTGGATTATCTAATTATATTAATCTCTTTACCAAAGATATTTTCTTTTGGGATTATTTATGGAATACATTCTATTATGTTATTATTCTAGTTCCAGCAGTATTAGTTATTTCTTTATTCTTTGCTATTTTATTAAATAAAAAAGTAAAAGGAATGACATCCTTCTATCGAGCCTGTCTATTCTTACCTTGTATCATCTCTACTGTAGCTATTTCTTTGGTTTGGAAATGGATGTTTAATTCTTCTGAAGGAATGTTGAATGGTATTTTAACTTCCTTAGGAGTACAAAATCCTCCTGGATGGTTATCAACAACCGAATGGGCAAAGAATTCAATCATCATCATGCGGGTATGGCAGATGAGTGGTTACTATATGATTATGTTCTTAACGGGATTACAGACAATTCCTGATACTTTATATGAAGCAGCAGAAGTAGATGGAGCAAACAAACTACAAAAATTATGGTATATTACCATTCCAATGCTAAGGCCAACAACCTTTGCAATTACAATCCTACTTGTTCTTGAAGCCTTTAATATCTTTGAAGTTGTCTTAATCATGACGCAAGGACGCTTGAATACCAGTTCGTTAATGTACTATATTTATACACAGGCTTTCCAAAATTACAAGATGGGTTACGCCGCAGCATTAGCTTGGATCCTATTTATATTGATTTTAGGATTCACGATTCTTCGTTTTGTTTTAAAACGAGAAGAGAAAATGTAGGTGAGCATTATGCAAATAAAATTAAAAGCAAGAAAAGTTATGACATTTAAAACGAAACGATTGATTGGGAGTATCCTCTACAATGGTTTCATGATATTGTTATGTATTACTTTGGTATTCCCATTCTTATGGACTTTCGCTTCAGCGTTTAAAACGAATTATCAAATTTATCATGAATCAGCTTTAAATTTGATTCCAAATCCATTTACTTTTGAAAACTTTATGGCGTTAGCTCAAATTTATGATATTGGAAGAATGGTATTTAACGGATTATATTTAGCTTTAGTTATTCCTATCTGCAGTATCTTTGTTTCTTCCATGGCTGCTTTTGCTTTAGCGAGACTCCGTTTTAAGGGAAGTAAATTCATCTTTATCTTATTGTTATCGACAATGATGATTCCTTCTTATGTTACGTTGATTCCGAATTTTGCCATTATGGTTAAGCTTGGATTACTCAATAGTCATTGGGCATTAATCTTACGAGCTGCTTTATCAGGAAGTGCAACGGCGATTTTCTTGTTCAGACAATATTTCTTATCCATTCCTAAAGATTTAGAAAATGCCGCCATCATTGATGGATGTTCTTGGGCAGGAGTATTCTTTAGAATTGTTCTTCCAAATTCGAAACCGGTATTAGCAACAGTAGCAATACTAACCTTTAGAGGAACATGGAATGCATATCTA
>JAEZSA010000159.1 GCA_023422115.1 Bacillota bacterium
CCTGGCACACCTATTGAAGCGATATTACCTACGTTAAAAGAAGATTTAGGAGAGTAAATATGAAGTTGTACTTGTTAGTTGACTTTGGTTCAACCTATACAAAGTTGACTGCTGTTGATATTGATAAAGGTGATATTATCGCTACTTCACGTAGTTTTACTACTGTTGCAACGGATATTCATGATGGTTATCATCAAGCGCTGCAACTTCTATATCAAAACATGGGAAAAGAAGTTTCTTTTTCTAAAATAGTTGCTTGTTCATCAGCGGCTGGAGGTTTGAAAATGGCTGCTATTGGGCTTGTTGAAGAACTAACAGTAGAAGCTGCAAAACGTGTTTGTTTGGGTGCTGGTGGAAAGGTAGATTTGGTGTTTTCCCATTATTTAAATACCAAAGAAGCAGAGCGAATCAACAATGAGAATATTGATATTGTTCTTCTTGCTGGGGGAACAGATGGAGGGAATAGGGATTGTGTTTTGTTTAATGCAGAGATATTAGGAAAGGTTGGAATTAAAGTTCCTATTATTTATGCCGGTAATAAATCTTGCCAAGATGAGATTATCTCTATTTTTGAAAAATACCACATGGAATATTATATTTGTGATAACGTCATGCCGAAACTCAATGTTTTAAATATTGAAAGTGCGCGTGAGGTGATTCGCAAAGTATTTATGAATAATATTATTGAAGCCAAGGGAATTAAAAAAATTGAAAATGAAATAGATGAAATTATTCTTCCTACTCCCCATGCTGTTTTAAAAGCGACTGAACTTTTATCAAAAGGCTACTTACAAGAAAAAGGGTTGGGAGAAATCGTCATAGTTGATATCGGTGGAGCTACTACAGATGTTTATTCAATTTGTTCTGGTTCTCCAAAACGGGCTGATGTGATTTTAAAAGGATTAGAAGAACCTTTTGCGAAACGAACTGTAGAAGGTGATTTAGGCATGCGCTATTCGGCGCTTGGTGTTGTGAAAAACATCAGTGAAGAAGAAATCGCCAACTATCTTGAACAAGGAATTGATTTGGTTGCGGAAGCTAAAAAAAGAACAATCCATGTTGATATGCTTCCTCAAAGTGAAACAGATGAAAATATCGAGATTATTTTTGGACAAATTTGTAGTAATATAGGTATGAGCCGTCATGTTGGGAAAATGGATACCCAGTATACTCCTCTTGGAACGTATTATTTTCAATATGGAAAAGATTTGACTGGCGTTGATTACATTATTGGTACAGGTGGGGTGATTATCTATAATCATAAACCACAAGAAATTTTAAAAAAGATGTTAGCAAATGAACAAAGTATAATGGAGTTGCGTCCAAAAAATGCAAAATTTTTATTAGATAAAGATTATATTTTTTCAGCAATGGGCTTATTGAGTTTACATGAACCATTAATAGCCTTAAAAATTATGAAAAAGTATATTATAAATATATAGATGGAGCTTATAAACTAAAATGGAACTTAAAAATAAAAAACTTACTGAAGCAGAATTTTTTGCTATTCGAAAAGAAGTATTGTCATCATGGCCGACAGGATCATCAAAATTACTCGATTTAGATGGGGCTATCGAACGAATGAAACGACTTCCCGATAGTAAAAACTTTGCGATTAAAATGGCTCAAGCAGCTAAACAAGAAAAAACATTAATCCAACCCCGAGCAGGAGTTGCTATTCTTGAAGAACATATAAAATTATTACAATATTTAGAAGATGCAGGTGCTGACTTCCTTCCCTCAACAATCGATTCTTATACAAGACAAAATCGCTATCATGAAGCGGAACGAGGGATCGAAGAAAGTAAGATTATGGGAAGAAGCATGTTAAATGGTTTTCCAGCTGTCAATTATGGGGTTGAATTGTGTCGTCAAGTTCTTGATGCAGTCAATGTTCCGCTTCAAGCAAGACATGGAACGCCCGATTCCCGTTTGCTGGCAGAAATTATTCATGCTGCTGGTTGGACTTCTAATGAAGGAGGCGCCATTTCTTACAATGTTCCTTATGCGAAAAATGTTTCCATTGAGGATTCAATCCGATATTGGCAATATTGTGACCGCTTAGTTGGTTATTATGAAGAACATGGAGCGCACATCAACCGGGAACCTTTTGGTCCATTAACAGGTACTTTGGTTCCACCATCGATTTCCAATGCAGTTGGGATTATTGAAGCGCTGCTTGCTGCCGAACAAGGAGTAAAAAATATTACAGTTGGTTATGGTCAAGGAGGTAACTTTATTCAAGATATCGCCGCAATCAATGCCTTAAAAGATCAAACAGAAGCCTATCTTCATCAATATGGCTATCACGATGTTATCGTTACTACCGTCTTCCATCAGTGGATGGGAGGTTTTCCTGCGGATGAAGCAGAAGCAACAGCATTAATTTCGCTGGCTTCTACGGTTGCTTCTTTAGGAAAAGCAACGAAAATGATTACAAAAACGCCTTATGAATCGGTAGGTATCCCAACCAAAGAAGCCAATGCCATCGGAATCAAAGCTTCCAAATTTGTTGTCAATTTATTTAAAGATCAAAAGAACCCTTCTAGTCATCAATATCTAGAAGAGTATCGCCAAATTAGAAAAGAAGTCGATTCCTTACTAGGGCATGTATTCTATTTAGGTAATGGTGACTTAGCGATAGGAACAGTAGAAGCATTCAAACAGGGAATTATCGATATTCCTTTTGCTCCAAGTAAATTTAATGCAGGTAAAATGCTTCCTGCGCGAGACAATTTAGGTTGTATTCGGGTATTAGAATTTGGTAATTTAGGATTCAGTGAAGAAATTAAAGAATTTCATCGTCATAAAATAGCTGAAAGAGCCAAATATGAAGGTCGAGAAGTATCGTTTCAAATGACTATTGATGATGTTTGTGCAGTAAGTGCCGGAGAATTAATTGGTCATCACACAAAGGCTAAAAAAAATAGAGAAAAGAAGGCAAAATAAATGAAAATTAAACAAGTTGTTCTATCAAAATCATACACAGGATTTTACTTTGATGATCAAAAAGCAATTAAAGCAGGAGCCACTTCAGATGGCTTTACTTATGTTGGAGAACCAAAAACACCAGGATTTACCAGTATTCGTCAACCAGGAGAAGCCATATCAATTCAATTAGTCTTAGAAGATGGTAGTGTTGCCGTGGGAGATTGTGCTGCAGTTCAATATAGTGGTGCAGGGGGAAGAGATCCTTTGTTCCTAGCAGATGAGTTTATTCCTTTTATTGAAAAGAATATTAAGCCATTATTGATTGGAGAAGATGTTTCCCAATTTAAAGAATTGGCATTAAAATATGACCACCTACAAGTAAATGGTCAAAGACTCCATACTGCAATTCGTTATGGTATTACTCAAGCACTATTAAAAGCATCTGCAATCACAAATAAATTGACAATGGCAGAGGTTATTCGTAAAGAATATCATATTTCTGAAAAAGAATATGTTCCTGTTGCTGTGTTCACGCAATCGGGAGATGATAGATATCAAAACGCGGATAAGATGATTATCAAACAAGCAGATGTTTTACCTCATGCCTTAATTAATCATGTTGATACAAAATTAGGTAAGAATGGGGAATTATTATTAGAATATGTGAAATGGTTACGAGATCGCACTCTGAAACTACGTAAAAATGAGAACTACAACCCCATCTTTCATATCGATACCTATGGAACAGTAGGAATTGCTTTTCATAATGATGTAGCAAAGATGGTTGATTATTTTGCTGTTTTATGTGAAGCTGCCAAGCCATTTCATCTCCGAATTGAAGGACCTGTGGATGCTGGGAATCGTGAAGATACGATGATTGCCCTTCGCGATATTCGTGTTTTGCTAGATCAAAGAAAAATTGACGTTGAAATAGTAGCTGATGAGTGGTGTAACACGCTAGAAGATGTAATTTACTTTGCTGATCATAAAGCAGGACACATGCTACAAGTTAAAACTCCTGATTTAGGTGGAGTGAATAATGTTGTTGAAGCGTTACTTTATTGCAATAAAATGAATATCGGAAGCTATTGTGGTGGTACTTGTAATGAAACAAACATTTCTAGTGAAGCAACGACCAATATTGCCATCGCTTGTCATGCAACTCAATGCCTAGCTAAACCAGGAATGGGTTGTGATGAAGGATTTATGATTGTAAAAAATGAAATTAATAGAGTGGTTGCTCTAGCAAACTCAAGGAGATAAAAAATATGAAAATAGGCGTTGCTGGTACTGTAGAATCTAATGATTGTCTCATCACTGTAGAAGCAAATGACAAACTAGAGATAACAATCGAAAGTATTGTGATTGAGTTTTTTGGTGAGCAAATTAAAAAAGTAATTGAAGATACCTTGGCTGAATTGAATATCAAAGCCATAAAGGTAACCTGCAATGATAAAGGAGCTCTTGA
Source organism: Bacillota bacterium (assembly GCA_023422115.1). GTDB lineage: Bacteria > Bacillota_I > Bacilli_A > ML615J-28 > CAG-698 > JAAYBG01. Next base: position 4,400 of record JAEZSA010000159.1, read on the forward strand.
TTATACAATCAAATCACGACTAGTAACGGCTATTAAAAGGATGGAGGGTTAATTCATGAGGAGAAGTTGCTTATTTATTCCTAGTAGTAATCCAGGAATGTTGCAAAGCGCAGATATTTATCATTTTGATACGGTAATCTTCGATTTAGAAGACGCTGTGATGATGAGTGAAAAAGAAAGTGCACGCGAATTATTAAAAAACTTTTTATCTGTGGCTGATTTAAAAAACAAAGAAGTGATGATTCGAATTAATGGTCTAGACAATGATTTTGCCGTGGCAGATGTAAAAAGTATTGTTAGTGACGATATCGATGCTATTATGTTACCAAAAGCTCGCGTCAAAGATATTGTTTATTTAGATCATTTATTAACTCAAATTGAAATCGAAAAACAATTAAAAAAGAAGATAAGTATTGTTCCTATTATTGAATTGGCTACCTCTTTATTGGAAGTAGAAGCCATCGCTGAGCAAAATCGGGTTGATGGAATCTTGCTTGGTGCGGAAGATTTAACCAGTGATATGGAAGTGATGCGCACTGAGGAAGGAAATGAAATTTTGTATCCTCGTGCTAGAATTGCTATCGCTTGCAAAGCATATAAAATTGATGCCATTGACACTCCTTATACCAATGTAGGTAATATGGAGGGATTGAAGCGCGATGCTTTAGTCGCCAAAGGACTTGGTTTTAATGCGAAAGCTTGTATTCATCCCAATCAAATCGATTGTATCAATCAAATATTTTCCCCTACTGAAAAAGAAATTTTAAAAGCCCAAAAGATTATTGCTGCTTATGAACAAGAAAAGAAAGGTGCTTTTAGTTTGGATGGGAAAATGATTGATAAACCAATTATTGATAGAAGTCAAAAAATACTAGAAAAAGCAAAGAAATTTGGTTTGCTTTAGGGGGTGTAGGATGAAAAATTCTTTAGGCCGTTTTGTAGATGCTGAGTTTGCTCCCTTTACTACCTCCAATACTTTTTTAAATAAACAAAGAAAACTGATTTCTGAGAAGAAAACCAGTAACGAGAATAAGTTAGTACAATCGATTAGTGAAGTATTTGATAAACTACAAATCACTGATGGTATGACCTTATCTTTTCACCATCATTTACGCGATGGGGATCGCGTATTAAATCTAGTTGCTTCCGAGATTAAAAAGAGAAATTTAAAGAACATGATCTTAGCGCCAAGTTCTATTTTCCCTTGCCATAAAGATTTGGTCGAATTAGTCGAACAAAAAAATGTCATTCAAATTGTTACCAATTATGTCAATGGACCAGTAGCGGATGCGATTTCTCAAGGAAAATTGGAGAAACCATTGATCATGATGACTCATGGCGGTCGTCCTCAAGCGATAGAATCAGGGTATTTAAAAATTGACGTTGCTTTTATTGCTTGTCCTTATGCGGATCAAGAGGGGAATGGAAATGGCTTCTATGGACCCAATGCTTGTGGTTCGCTAGGCTATTGTATTAGTGATATGCTTTATGCCAATAAAAAAGTAGTGGTTACTGATCATCTTGTTCCTAAAGTATTAGAAAAGGAAATTAAAAGTGAATATATCGATTATGTTCTTGAAGTAGATTCCATTGGTGATGCTCAGAAAATCGTTTCTGGAACTACCAAAATTACCAAAGATCCGATCGGCTTAACCATTGCCAAGAAAGCTGCTCTCTTCTTAGACCTTGCAGGGGCTATTAAGGATGGCTTTTCAATGCAAACAGGAGCAGGAGGAACGTCTCTTGCTGTAGCTCACTATGTAAAGGAAATCATGATAGAAAAGAAAATCAAAGCCGCCTTTGCCAGTGGTGGTATTACCGGATATTTTACTAGCATGTTAGAAGAAGGCTTGGTAGATTATTTATATGATGTTCAGAGTTTTGATTTAGAAGCAGTTAAATCGATAGGTAAAAATAAAAACCATATCGCGATTAGTGCTTCAGAGTATGCCAATCCTTATGATGACAATATTGTCAATAAACTCGATTTTGTTATCTTAGGTGCAACAGAAGTCGATCTTAATTTTAATGTGAATGTAACAACCTCCTCTTTAGGAAATATCATTGGAGGTTCAGGCGGTCATGCAGATACTGCTTATGGAGCTAAACTAACGATGATTGTTACTCCATTGATGAAATCGAGAATTCCGATTGTAAAAGAGAAAGTGACAACAATTACAACTCCAGGATCGGATGTGGATGTCATTGTTACTGAAAGAGGAATCGCGATTAATCCGTTACGTCAAGATTTAATTACAAAAATGAAAAATTCAAAATTAGATATTGTCACGATAGAAGAATTATTACAAAAAGCACATAGTATTACGGGTGTTCCTGCTAAAATACCATGTTCAAATCAAGCGGTAGGAGTTGTAATGTATCGTGATGGTACGATTATCGATACGATATATCGTAAATAAATGGAGGGTTCGATGGAGTTTGTTGTAAAAGAAGCAATATTACACCAAGAAAAAGACCGAATTAAGACATTCTTGAATCGGTTTCATTTGGAATACGAAGATAATATTACTCTAACTCTTTATATCGAACATTTAGATGAGATTGTTGGAACGGTTTCTGCTATGGATTATATCATCAAAGACCTTGCTGTACTAGAAGAGTATCAAGGGCAGAACATGGCTAATCTTCTCCTTTCAGAATTATTTCAACGATTGAATGCCAGAAACATCATTTATTATCAAGTCTATACCAAACCAGAAAACAAAAAGTTTTTCTTGGATCTTAACTTTTCTGAAATTATTACTGTAAATCATACTTGTTTATTAGAAACAAAGAATTTTTCAATTACCGATCAATTACAAAAGATAAGAAATACGAACCAAATTAATACCATTGATAATGGTGCAATTGTTGTGAATGCCAATCCATTTACCAACGGACATTTGTATTTAATCGAAACAGCAGCGAAAAATCATGAAACCTTACTTGTTTTTGTTTTAGAAGAAGACTATTCAACTTTCTCGTTTTCGGAAAGATTGTACTTAGTACAACAAGGAACGGCACATGTAAAGAATGTTAAAGTCATTCCTAGCACCAAATACATCATTTCTGCACTTACTTTTCCGACTTATTTCTTGAAGGAAGATGTGGATAAAGTAGCAGAACAAGCACTTGTTGATGCAGCGATATTCAAACAATACTTTATCCCTATTTTTAATATTTCCAAACGCTATGTTGGTAGTGAAACGGATTTGGTTACAGCGAAGTATAATCTTGCTTTAAAAAAAGTATTGCTCAATCAATTGGTTGAAATTTCGAGAAAAGAAATAGGGAATCAACCGATCAGCGCTAGTTTGGTTAGAAAATATTATATGAATCGTGAATTTACAAAAATCGCCCCGTTAGTTCCACTAACAACATTCACTTATTTAAAGGAGAGAAGCCATGAATGATATTCTAGCTGCTAGGGAACGAGAGATTCAAAATCTCCAAAAAGTAATGAAAGAAGATAAAGTTTATCTTACTTTAAAAGCCAATGTTCCTGGGGAAGTCAAACGAACAGATATCAGTGCCTTTTTAATTCGTCTTGCTAGACAAAGGATTTATCAAACCTTTCATGTGATTAGTGAAGAATTCTTCGATGATTTTGATGGTTTCTATTATATTTTCGCGCTTGAAGAAAAAAGTCGTTTGGAAGTAAAACTACAAGCAATTGCAATAGAAGAAGCGGATGCTGTCGGTCGATATGTGGATATTGATGTATTTCAAAACGAAACAAAAAGTTTAAGTAGAAGTGATTTAAATATTAAATCACGAAAGTGTTTTATTTGTGATAATAATCCTTATATTTGTATTCGTAATCAAGCCCATTCCTTAGAAGAAATCAGTAATAAAATAATGAATGATGTAATCGAATATCTAGAAACAAAGGTTTCTAAAATTATTTCTGAATCTATTTTACTAGAATTAAATTTAGATCCGAAATTTGGAATGGTGACTTCTAAATCACAGGGGTCTCACAGCGATATGAATTATGAATTAATGAAACAATCCATCGAAGTAATTACTCCTTATTTAGCGTTGATGACGATTAGTGGTTTTTGTAATCCATTGAACGATATTCCAACGATTATTAAAAACATAGGTATAAAAGCAGAGAAAGCGATGTTAGAGCGGACTGGAAATGTCAATACCTATAAAGGATTGATTTTCTCCTTGGGTTACACCGCAAGTGCTTTTGGTTATTTACTAAAGAATAATTTGGTTTTCTCCCAATTATATGGTGTAGTTGCAAAGTTAGGAACCTCTTTAGTAAAAGAATTGCAAAGTAAGGAAGAAACTTTTGGCTTAATAGCTTATCGTAAATATGGATTCCTGGGAGCTCGAGGTGAGATTATAAAGGGTCTTCCATCGATTCAAGAGGCTTATTCTATCCTAGATGAGTATCATGAATGTTCTGATGAAGCATTAACAAGGTCTTTGATTAAACTAATATCATCATGTGAAGACACAGTGTTATTAAAACGGGCAGGTAGTATGAAAAACTATCGCTATTTCAAGGATAAAATTAGTAGTATCAAAGCGTATAATAAAACAAAAATAAAAGAAATCACCAAGGAATGTATCGATCAAAATATTAGTTTTGGAGGTTCTAGTGATTTATTGGCTGTTTTAATATTTATAACAAAAATGAAGAAAGAGTTTTTCTATGAGAAATAATAAACCAATTGGTGTTTTTGATTCAGGAATCGGTGGATTAACCGTATTATCAAAGTTAGCAGAGGTTTTTCCTTGTGAGGATTTTATTTATGTAGGGGATACATTAAACTGCCCTTATGGAGTAAAAAGTTCCGAAGAAATTGCTAGTTTAGTAACTAGAGTTGTTCGCTATTTACTATCACAGGATGTAAAAGCAATCGTCATTGCCTGTAATACAGCAACAGCGAATAGTGCTCATTTAATGGAATTTGTGAAGATTCCTGTTATTGGTGTCATTGAACCGACAGCAAAGGCTGCTCTAAAGAGTAGTCGTAATCAAAATATTGCTGTTCTAGCAACAAATGCAACGATTGATTCCCAATCTTATCATAAGATTATCGATAAAAAAAGACTGTTTCAGCGTGGAAAAAAGTATTTTGTGAAGTGTAGTGAATTTGTTACTGCGATTGAAGCAAAACAATTTGCCAATGAATATTCTTTCCGCCTTGTGAAGGATAAACTGGAATTCTTGGCGGATAAAAAGATTGATACAGTGGTACTAGGATGCACTCATTTTGGATTATATACCCCTGAGATTTCTCGAGTTCTTCCACAAGCTAAATTAGTAGATTGTGGGGGACCAACAAGTCAATTATTAAAGAAAATCATGAAAAAAGAACAATTAAGTGCAGATGAGTTCCGTACCGGAACCCTTAAAATTGCCACTACAGGAAATCCACAACAAATGAAAGATCAAATTGATTGGTTTGATAAAGAATATCAAGGAATATTTAAAATAACTATTTAGCCAAAAAGTAATTTTGGCTTTTTATTTTTCTTGACAATTGAAAAAGAAAAACATAAAATATATCCATTGGGAATGATGTTCTCCCAAAGCGCAAGCTTAAACTGCAAATTAGCTGATGACATCTGCAAGATTTTTTATTGTGGATTTTGTCAGCTTTTTTTGTTGATGTTTAGAAGAGGTACCTATGTTATTATTGAGTTTATGTTTAATTTTATTATTGGGAATTGTTTTATCCTTTTTATGTGAGAAATTGCGATTACCCTCTCTAATTGGTTATCTTGCCATCGGAATTTTTTTAGGTCCTTTTGTTTTTAATTTGATTGATAGTAAATTACTGAATATATCTGAAGAATTAAGGAAAATAGCGCTAATTTTTATTTTAATTAGAGCTGGTTTATCCCTTGATTTTTCAGAATTAAAAAAAATGGGCCGTCCAGCAATTTTATTAGCCTTTGTTCCTGCTATTTTTGAATTAGCAGCCATTGGATTATTAGCACCTCTTTTCTTTCAGATTTCATATTTAGATGCTTTTATTTTAGGAAGTGTACTGGCAGCAGTGTCACCTGCTGTTGTTGTTCCAAGAATGATTCAGATGATAGAAAATAAACAAGGAACAAGTAAAGGGATTCCTCAAATTATTGTTGCCGGTAGTAGCATTGATGATGTTGTCGTTATTGTGATCTTTACAGCACTTACTACTGTTGCTACTGGAAATTCTCTTGGTGTTATGACGTACTTTAATATTCCTCTAGCAGTTGTACTTGGTATTGCAAGTGGTATTGTTATGGGACTTTTACTGGTTTGGTTTTTCAAAAAATTTCATCTTCGGGATACCATAAAAGTCATTATCATTTGTGCCATTAGTTTTGGATTTGTTGCTTTAGAAACATTATTAAAAGAAACAATAGGATATTCAGGATTATTAGCAACCATTACTATAGGCATTGTTATCATGTCTAAATATAAGATATTGGCCGAAAGATTATCACAAAAATACTCAAAGCTATGGGTTGTAGCGGAAATTATCTTATTCGTAATGGTAGGAGCAACAGTTGATATTCATTATTTTATTGACAACTTAGGATTTGGAATCATTATTATTCTTTGTGGATTAGCTATTCGTTCCATTGGAGTTTTGATTTCATTATTAAAAACAAAACTAAATTTTAAAGAAAAACTATTTTGTGCCATTGCTTATATGCCGAAAGCAACAGTCCAAGCAGCAATTGGAGGAATTCCATTAGCACTAGGAATTCGTGGTGGAGATTTCATCTTATCGATTGCTGTTATTGCAATCTTATTCACGGCACCTTTGGGAGCATTTGCCATTGATTATAGTAAAAATAAACTATTAAAACCAATAATCATTGAAAATATTAAGGAATAATAAAAGACTTGGAAATTCCAAGTCTTCTTATTTTATCTTATTTGATATTGTGAGATTCCAGTTTCTAAAAGATCATTGCCATAGGAATCATAAGTAACAACGGCAAAGAAATCGACCACTTCTAATTTATAGATTGCTTCTGCTCCTAGTTCAGGATAAGCAATCAGTTCGCATTTCTTAATACTATTTGCTGTTAAGGCAGCAGTTCCCCCTACAGCAGATAGGTATAATCCCTGGTATTTGACTAATGCTTCTTTAATTTCTTGACTACGAGGACCTTTTCCAATTGAGATGAGGGAGCCTTGAGCTAGTAAATAAGGAGTGTAAGGATCCATTCTATAACTAGAGGTAGGACCAGCAGAACCAATCGGCTTTCCCGGCTTAGCTGGAGCGGGACCGACATAATATAAAATACTATCGGTTAAATCAAAGGGAAGGGGTTTGTTTTCTTGAATTAAAGCAACAAGTTTTTGGTGAGCAGCATCTCGTCCAGTATAAATAGTTCCTGTAATGGATAAAATATCTCCTGCGTATAATGCTTTAATCTTTTCTTTGGTGATGGGAGTAGTAATTGTTTGAATGGTTGTCATAATACCTCCTATAAAATGATTGATTTATGACGTGCTGCATGGCATTGAATATTGATTGCAACAGGTAGACTCGCAATATGACAAGGATAAAGATTGACTTTAACGGCTAAAGCAGTGGTTCGCCCTCCAAATCCCATCGGACCAACCCCAAGATGATTGATTTCTTCCAATAATTCTTTTTCTAATTGGGCA
>JAEZSA010000173.1 GCA_023422115.1 Bacillota bacterium
ACTTTTACTTTTGATAAAGGGCTGGTAAAGAACTCATTAATTCCATTTTTTGCGTATGCTAAACGTCCTAATAATCTTTTTTCTTCATGTCTTGTCGTATAACTGGTCCCTGTACAAGCACCAATCGCTGCAACATATACAAAATATCGATCATTGATTTTTCCAACATCATGTTTGATTGTTTTACCCGCTAAAATGACCCTTAATGCTCCTTTTACGTTGCGAGGGATTCGCAAATTCCGAGCGATATCATTCGTGGTACCTTGAGGAATATACCCAAGTGGGGGTCTTCTGTTACAGGAAGATACACCCATTGCCACTTCATTGAAGGTTCCATCACCTCCAGAAAAAATAATGGCATCATATTCTTGACAAGCTTTAATCGTAACCTCAGTGATGTCTCTTGATGATTTAGAAGGATAAGTATCTACAGTATCATAAACTTCAGCTAATCGTTTGATAATCGTATCAACTTGATTAACAATTTGTCCACGACCACTGGCTGGATTATAAATAAATATGCATTTCATCGTTTTTATCCTCCTTGTTCTATTTTACTATAATAATCTGGATATTACAAGATTTTTGATTTTTTTCAAGAAACCTTACATTTAAAGGCTAATTTAACCCTTATTTTTACGTTTTAATCGTTTTTCAGCATCTATCTTAATAAGTTTACATAGAAAGCCTTATTCTATATAATCGCGAATTACAACTCTTCCATAACATAAGAAAAGGGGCATTTTTCATTTGCCCCTTCTTATTAATACTTACTTTTTTCTATTTGTTCATTGATAAATTGATTGCGATAAAGTTCGAAATATTCTCCCTTCAAAGCCAACAATTCTTGATGAGTTCCTTGTTCGATAATCTTACCATCTTTGATGACCAAGATAATATTAGCCGCAATGATGGTTGATAAACGATGGGCAACAACAAAACTCGTTCTTCCTTTTAGGAGTTTATTGATGATTCCTTGAATTAACTCTTCTGTTTTGGTATCAATCGACGAGGTTGCTTCATCTAAAATTAAAATTCTTGGATTTGCAAGAAGTGCTCTCGCGAAAGAGACTAGTTGTCTTTGACCCACCGATAGTTTTGAGCCTCCCTCACCCACGTTGGTATCATATCCTTTTTCAAAAGTAACGATAAATTCATCTGCACTCACTGCTTTTGCTGCTGCCATTACTTCTTCATCAGTAGCATCTAGGCGTCCATAACGAATGTTTTCCATAATCGATCCATTAAATAAATGAGGTGTTTGTAATACATAGCCTAAATTATGATGTAACCAAGCAATAGAACGATCTTTATAGTCTTTATCATCGATTAAAATTCTTCCTGATGTCGGTTCATAAAAACGACATACTAGATTAACAATTGTCGATTTACCAGCACCCGTTTCTCCAACTAAAGCAACTGATGTTCCTTCAGGAACAACTAAATTAAAGTCTTCTAAGACTTTTTCTCCCCCTTGATATTGAAAATTAACATTCTCAAAAACAACTTTTCCTTTTAATTCTTCCCAATTTTCCTTTTTTGGTTCCAATAAAGTTCCGTACTTTTCTACTACTTCTTTCGTATCATAGATATCAGGATTGGTTTCAATTAGGGATAGAATTCTTTCCGCTGAGGCTTGAGCTTGTTGAAATTCCGCTAAAATTCGCGCTACTTGCATAATAGGATCAAAGAATTGAGTGGTACAAGAAACAAAGAAATATAATGTTGATATTCCTATGACTCCCTCAACAACGATTAAATACCCTCCTGCTCTTAAAGTGATGGCAACAGCAACATAGCTGATTACTAGCAATATTGGAAAGAATAACGCAGAATAAGTGATCGCTTTAATTGAATCTTTTCTCATTTTATTACATAATTCATCAAATTCGCGATTACGATCTTCTTCAAGAACCAATGTTTTAGTTGTTTTACTACCCAAGATTCCTTCATTATAACTTGCAGTAATCTTAGAATTTGTTTTTCTAACACCACGATAAGACACTAAAATTTTCTTTCTAAAATAAATACTAATTGCCGCTAAAACAGGCACTAAGAAAGTAATAATTAGTGCTAACTTCCAATTTACAAAATACATTAGGATTAAGATACCAATCATTGATAACATTCCCCATAACATATCTACAATACCCCAAGAAATAATCGAAGCAAGTCTTCGCGAATCAGATGTAAGACGTGCCATAATCCATCCTGCAGGTGTTTTATCATAATATGAAAACGGCAAAAGTTGTAATTTTTCAAATGCTTCATGACGAAGCTCATAACCGACTTCTACTTCTACTAAACCAGCCATGCGAATAAATCCATTAATTACAACACCATAGCCAATCGCTATCAAACAATAAGCACCAATAAACAAATTGATGTTAGTGAAATTTTGATTGGTAAAGAACTCTTCTATCGCATATTTATTTAGTAATGGATATAAAATATCCAAAACTGCTAAGCCTGTTACAAAAATGATTAAAAATGTTAATGGTTTTTTTCTTTTTATAACCAATTTTAAAATTTTCTTCCAAATACCAGCACTAAATTTTTCCGAAGAGTAATCTTGTTCTTCAAAACTATTCATTACTCTCACCTCCTTCAATAAGCCCTAGGAATTGATTTTCTAACGCTCCTTGAATATCCCAAAGACGTTTATATAAGCCTTCTTTTTTGGCTAATTCCTTATGTGTTCCTATTTCACTTACTACACCATTTTCCAAAACAATAATTTTATCTGCTTCTTTGGCGGTTGTAATGCGATGGGTAATGATAATAGATGTTAAGTTTTTATCCTTTTCCTTTAGCGCATTTCTAATCATTAAGTCCGTTTTCGTATCAACAGCACTTAATGAATCATCAAATACCAAAACTGGTTTATTCAAAATCAGCATTCTTGCAATCGCAATCCTTTGCTTTTGTCCACCCGATAAAGTAACTCCTTTTTCTCCCACTAATGTGTCGTACCCAGAAATAAAGCCTTCAATATCTTTATCAATTGCTGCTGTTTTAGCGGCTTGGAATACTTTATCATTATCTAGATGACGATTTCCAATTTTTATATTCTCTAATACTGTTTTGGCGTATAAAAATGGATCTTGAAGAATGATACCAATATTTTTACGTACCCAATGTTTCTTGATTGTCTTTAGTTCTACTCCGTTAATCATGATTTGACCTTGGTCATAATCTAGCATTCGCACCAAAATATTTGCAATTGTTGATTTACCACTACCGGTTTTTCCAATAATTGCAACTGTTTCTCCTGCTTTTATTTCAAAATTAACATTATTTAATAGATGCTTGTCAGTATCATTAAATTTAAAAGAAACATTTTTAAAACTTATATTACCATTAATCATCGGTTCTAATGAACCATCATTCAAATATTCATTTGATTCTGCTAAGATTTCATCTATTCGCTTTGCAGCAACTGTTGATTTACCAAAATCACCAATGATTCTTCCTAATCCTCGAATAGGATAAACTAACATACCAATATACATCATACAAGCGATAATATCGCCCGTTGAAACTAAACCATTTTTCGCTAAATAGACACAAACACCAATGGTAACCGCATATTGCATCATCGTTAAGAAATCACTGGCTCCCCAGTAAAACGCCATTGCATTATTTAGTTTTTGAGTTTGATCACGATAAATTGCGTTTTTTTGATTAAACTTGTCAATTTCATATTTCTCTCTTGAGAATGCTTTTACCACTCGAACTCCATTGACATTTTCTTGCAAAACAGTGGTCATGTTTGCTTCTACTTCTTCTATCTCTTCAAATTTCTTTCGTACATAGCGAAAATATATAATGGAAGCCACCAAACTAACAGGAACTACACCTAGTGTT
>JAEZSA010000001.1 GCA_023422115.1 Bacillota bacterium
ACTTACCAATCATTGTCGATCCTTCTCATGCTACAGGTCATTGGGAATTAGTAGAGTCGATGTCGCTAGCAGCAATCGCTGCTGGAGCAGATGGATTACTAATCGAAGTCCATCACAATCCACAAAATGCATTAAGCGATGGTCAACAATCATTGAAACTAAAGAATTTTGCTTCCTTAATCGAAAATGGGCGTAAAATTGCTCGTGTTATTGGAAGAGATATTTAATGGATATCAAGATATATCCTGGCTTTGCTAGTGGGGAGGTTAATTGTCCCTATTCTAAGAGTATGATGCATCGCGCTCTCATCTGTGCAAGTCTTGCTTCTGGATTAAGCGTAATTAACAATGTAACTCTTAGCGATGATATTATTGCAACTATTAACTGTTTACGGGTTTTAGGTGCTGAGATAAAAATAGCAGGAAATCAGATTATCGTAAGAGGAATCATAGAAAGTAAAAGAAAAAAGGAAGCACTTGAAGTGAATGAATCTGCCTCAACATTGCGTTTTCTAATTCCACTTAGTACCTTGTTTTATCATAAAGTAGTTTTTAAAGGTAAAAAAAGTCTATTGCATCGCCCTTTAGTTGTTTATGAAGATGTGTTTAAAGAACAAAAACTTGAATTTATAAAAGAAGATGATCAGTTAACCATCAGTGGAAAATTACAAAGTGGAGATTACAGATTAAATGGAAATTGTTCCAGTCAGTTTTTTACTGGTTTACTATTCTATTTACCTTTATGTTCAGAATCCTCTACCATTCGTATTAGAAAACCTTATTATTCACAAGGTTATGTTGCATTAACCATCGATATACTAAAAAAATTTGGAATTGAAATCATTCAGAAATCAAAATATGAATTAATCATTCCCGGCAATCAAACCTATAAACCAGCGAATATAAAAAATGAAATTGATTATTCGCATTTGGCTTTTTGGTTGGGATTATCCTCATTTAATGGAAAAATTATATGTAATCATGTAGATGGTGTCAGTAAACAACCTGATTTCAAGATTATTAAAATCTTGCAAAATGCAAATGTAGATATAAGCCGTATTGGTAGATCTTTATTATGTGAGAAATCAGTTTACACTCTAAATAATACTGGTGTGGATAATCAACCCGATTTGGGTCCTATTTTAGCGTGTATTGCAACTCAATCAACAAATAGTGTCACTCTCACAGGAGTAAAACGATTGGTAAGCAAAGAATCGAATCGTCTAGATGCTGTATGTAATAATCTAAAAAATTTAAATATTAAAGTTGATCGAATTTCGCTAGATAAGATTATCATTCATCCAGGGAAAATAAAAGCATTAGCTCCATTAGATAGTTATAACGACCATCGTATCTTGATGGCGTTTGCCATTCTAGCTACGATTAGTGAAAATCCAGTGATTATTCAAAACTGGGAATGCGTTCAAAAGTCTTATCCTGACTTTTTAAAAGATTTAGCCCAATTGCAAGTTAAATTTGAATATATCAATTAAGGGGAGTTTCCTATGAGACTATGGCATTACCAATTACTACCCTATATTCCTAATTTACAGCTTTTATCACAATGGCGTGAATTAAATTCAATTTATGTGAAACAAAATTCACATATTTTAATCAATTATTGTTATGATTATTCTTTAGATCATCTTTTTTCTTATAGTAAATTAGTAATTGAAGAGATGAAAAAACGCGGATTTCAAATCAAGAGTTTTTTAAATCACGATTCTTTTTTTCATGAAAAAGAGTATCAAACGATCAATACTCCATTTTCAAATCACCATAATCAAGAGTACTTGGTAATTTGTTGTTATAATCTTTATGAAAAATATCTTCGTGGACAAAACTATAAGGGTGGAGATATTCACTATATCATCAATATGATCAATAAGAAATAAAGGGAGTTTATATGAAAGTATTAGCCATCATCGATTCTTTTAAAGGAACATTGACTTCAAAAGAATTAGGTGAAATCACCAAAGAACAATTAGCACAAAAAGAGATAAAATGCGATTTTTTTCCCGTTTCCGATGGTGGAGATGGGTTTTTAGAATGCATTGAACATTTGATAGACACAGAAAAAGTGGAGTGTACGGTTTTCAATCCTTTATTTCAAACAATAAAAACATATTATTTGAAAGATCAAGAGAATAATGCCTATATTGAAATGGCACTGGCTAGTGGAATCAATTTATTATCACGAGAACAGTTAAATCCCTATCAAACTTCTACCTATGGTACCGGACAAATAATTAAAAAGGCGATTGAAAATGGAGCAAAACAAATCATCGTTGGGATTGGAGGTAGTGCCACTAACGATGGGGGAACAGGAATGCTTGAAGCTTTGGGAGTTAAGTTTTTCCAAGGAAAACATCAAATAAAACATATGAATTGCCAAAAACTAGATTTGATTACTAGTTTTGATGCTGTTGATTTCTTTGAACAAACAAAATCAATTAATTTTATTGTTTTGAATGATGTGAAGAATCCATTGTTAGGAGTAAGCGGAGCAACCTATATTTATTCAAAACAAAAAGGAAGTTCGCTTCAAGATTTACCAATCCTTGAAGCAAAAATGGAACATTATGCAAAAATATGTGCCCAGACTTTTCATCATGATCATGCGGTGTTTCCTGGAACAGGAGCAGCGGGAGGACTGGGATTTGCTTTTAAAACATTTACAAATGCTGTTTTTCATCAAGGAACGGGATATGTACTTAATCTCATGAATTTCAAGGAAATTATCAATCAATATGATTATATTATTACTGGAGAAGGGAAAATCGATCAACAAAGTTTATTAGGAAAAGTTGTTTTTGCAGTTAAAGATCAAGCAAAAGATAAAAAGGTTATTCTTGTTTGTGCCATCAACGAATTAACAGAACAACAAATTCAAGGAAATAATATTGAGAAGGTCTATGCTATTGTCCCTCAATTTGCTAGTGCTGAAGAATCATTAAAAAATCCTCATCGCTATTATCAAATTCTATGTGATCATATTCAACTAAAATAAAAAACTAAATAGAGTCTATTTAGTTTTTTTTATATCACAATATAAAGTAAGAATAAAGAAGTTA
>JAEZSA010000011.1 GCA_023422115.1 Bacillota bacterium
ATCCTTGCCATGCTGCAGAAGCAATAAATCCAATAGCAATAGCAATATAACCATTCAATTCAACAAAGTCTAGAAACTTATGGTCAATCCCAATTTTCTTACCATAAATTCTTAATGTAACAATACAAAGAATAATTCCTAGTGAAACAAATACACCATATAAACTAATTCCCCAAAACAACTCATGTGGATACACAAAATCACCTCATTCATATGGATTATTATATCATTTTTATCGCTGTTTTTCAATAAAAAAAGAAATAGACATAGTATCTATTTCACATTTGTTTTTATTAATAGTTTTTAGCTAATAATTGGAAGTAAGCCTGTTCATGATCACATACTGGGCAAATCTTAGGAGCTTTTTTCCCATAATATAAATGCCCACAATTTGAACATTGCCATACTTGTTCATCTTCACGAACAAATACTCTTTCTTTTTCTACATTATTTAATAAAGCAAGATATCTTTCTTCATGTTCTTTTTCAATTTTAGCAACTTCTCTAAATAAGAAAGCAATTTTTGTAAATCCTTCTTCTTCAGCTACTTCAGCAAAATTTTTGTACATTTCAGTCCATTCATAGTTTTCGCCTTTTGCAGCATCCAGTAAATTCTCAGCCGTAGTTCCTACCCCATTGTGTAATAATTTGTACCAAATTTCTGCATGTTCTTTTTCATTGTTTGCTGTTTCTAAGAATAGATTGCTGATTTGAACAAAGCCTTCTTTCTTTGCTTTAGATGAATAATATGTGTACTTATTTCTTGCCATTGATTCCCCAGCAAATGCTTCCAATAAATTCTTTTCTGTTCTTGAACCTTTTAATTCCATAACTTCCTCCTCTATTTTTCTTTTTCTAAAAACCTGTTTTGTTAAATCTCCATGATTTGTTTTTCTTTATCTTTTGCTACTACATCCACGTTTTCAATAAATTTGTCTGTAGATTTTTGTGCTTGTTCATTAAAATACTTTAAGTCATCTTCAGAAATTGCTTTATCTTTTTCCATTTTCTTTAATTGATCGTTTACTTCACGACGTATATTACGAATAGCGATCTTTGCATTTTCTGCTAATACTTTAACTTCTTTTGCTAAATCTTTTCTGCGTTGTTCTGTTAACATCGGAAAATTGATGCGAATAATAACTCCATCATTTTGTGGATTCAAGTTCAAATCTGCTAGTTGAATTGCTTTTTCAATATCTTTTAATGAGCCTTTGTCATATGGTTTAATAACAATTTGTTGAGCCTCAGGAACACTAATCGAAGCGATTTGATTTAGTGGTGTTGGAACACCATAATAAACAACAGAAACATTATTTAATACACTTGGATTTGCTCGCCCTGTTCTAATTAAAGCAAGTTCTTTTTTTAATGCTTCGATGGTTTTAACCATCTTTTCTTCACCCATTTGAATTATTTTTTCTGGCATAAATTTTCTCCTTTTCTATTTATTGCTATTACTAATTAAAGTTCCAAAAGAGAAATCACTGGATGCTTTCGCAATATTCCCCTTTTTATTCATATCAAAAACATAAATATCAATGTTGTTTTCTGCACACAATGTTGCTGCTGTTAGATCCATTACTTCTAA
The DNA here is from genome assembly GCA_023422115.1 of Bacillota bacterium. Taxonomy (GTDB): domain Bacteria; phylum Bacillota_I; class Bacilli_A; order ML615J-28; family CAG-698; genus JAAYBG01. The sequence goes on from JAEZSA010000011.1 coordinate 1,592, forward strand.
ATGATTTTCTAAAACTTCACTATGTGTAAGTCTTGTAAATTTCTTTGCATCACCATTGTTTCGAGGATTTTTATCGTAAACTCCATCGACTCCATTTTTCGCCATTAAAATCATTTTTGCCCCTAATTCAGCTGCTCTTAATGCAGCAGTCGTATCGGTTGTGAAAAAAGGTATTCCATTCCCTCCTCCAAAGATAACAATTCTATCCTTTTCTAGGTGTGATAAAGCTTTTCTACGAATGTAAGGCTCTGCTACAGAAGGTATTGATAATGAAGTCATGACTCTTGTATCACAACCAAGAGTCTCTAATGCACTTTGTAATGCTAATGCATTTAAAATTGTTGCTAACATTCCCATATAATCAGCACTTGAACGTTCAATTCCACAATCAATTGCATCACGACCACGCCAAATATTACCAGCGCCAACAACAACTGATAGTTCTGTGCTTCCCAGGTTGTATAAGTCCTTAATCTCCTTGGCAATTTCTTTTACCTTGATGTGATTAATTCCTTGAACTTCACCATTGCCCAAAGCTTCGCCACTAATTTTTAAAACAATTCTTTTTTTCTTCATTCTCTTCACCTTTCAAAAAAAGGCGCGTTAAATATACGCGCCTTTCAGATTTTAGTTGTTAACCGCTGCCATTACTTCAGCAACAAAATCGTCTTTCTTCTTTTCGATTCCTTCCCCAACTTCAAGGCGTATATAAGTAACAATATTAGATTTATTATCTTTTACATATTGTCCAACTGTGATATCTTGATTCTTAACGAACATTTGATCAACTAAGCAAATGGTCTTTAACATCTTTTGTACTTTACCTACAACGATTTTATCAACGATATTTTCTGGTTTACCTTCATTCAACGTCTCTTGTCTTAAGATTTCTGTTTCACTAGCAAGGAAATCCGCATCAACACTACTTCTATCCAAGTATTTTGGTGACATAGCAGCTACATGCATACAAACATCTTTTGCAACTTCAGCGTTATCGCCATCTAAAATACTAAGAACTACAATTTTACCACCCATATGAGAGTATGCACCAAAAACTTGGTTATCTGTTTTTTCAAATACAGTGACTCTTCTTAAGCTTATTTTTTCGCCAATAGTAGCTGTTGCAGTTATAACTAAGTCTTTTACTGTTCCTTCTCCTGCTTTAGCTTCTAAAGCTTCTTCATCATTCTTTGCATTGCTTTTAATAATTGCTTCCCCGATTTCTTTAACAAAATCTAAGAATTTTTGATTTTTAGCAACGAAATCAGTTTCTGCATTTACTTCATATACAACTGCTTTGTTTCCTTCAATTGTATAAGCGCAAACACCTTCAGCAGCAATACGACTTTCTTTCTTCGCTGCTTTCATGATTCCTTTTTCTCTCAACCATGTAACAGCTTCTTCGATATTTCCATTGGTCTCAACCAATGCCTTTTTACAATCCATCATTCCTGCGCCAGTAATTTCACGCAGTTCTTTTACTAATGCTGCACTAATCATATTTATCCTCCTTATTCAGCGGTTTCTACCTTTTGATTGGTTTCAACAACTGATTCAGTTTTTTCTTCTTTTATATCTTCTAAAGCTGGTTTTCTAACTCTTTTTGGTTTATCAACAGCTGGAACTTCAGTAGCTTCTGGTTTTGGAGTAGACTCTGGTCTTGGAGTAGCTTCTGGTCTTGGAGTAGCTTCTGGTTTTGAAGTAGAATCTGGTCTTGGAGTATGAGGACGTGGAGTATATTGTGGACGGCCTTCACGGTTGTCACGGTTGTCACGATATCCTCTTTGATTTCCTCTACTATCCTTATCACGAAATTGACGTCTAGGACGTTCTTCTGGTGCTGGTTCATCAGTAAATTCGATTACGATTGGTGTTCCCCCTTGAGCTTCAACAACTGCATTTGCCATTGTTCCAACAATTAACTTAACAGAACGAATTGCATCATCATTCGCTGGAATTACAACGTCTACTTCGTCCGGATCGCAGTTTGTATCTACTAAAGCAAATACTGGGATTCCTAATTTTCTACCTTCTGCTACTGCATTATGTTCGCTCTTTGGATCAACAACGAACATTGCAGCTGGAAGACCTTTCATGTTTCTAATACCACTGAAATATTTTAATAATCTATCTTTTTCTTTGTTAATTAAAATAACTTCTTTTTTAGGTAAAACTTCGAAGATTCCATCTTCTTCCATTTTTTCAATTTCAAATAAACGAGCTACACTCTTACGGATTGTTTTATAGTTTGTTAATGTACCACCTAACCAACGTTGATCAACATAATATTGACCACATCTGATTGCTTCTTCTTTAATAACATCTTGTGTTTGTTTTCTTGTACCAACAAATAAAACTGTTCCATTATTTTGAACGATTGTAAATAATTGTTTGTAAGCCTCTTCAACTAACGCTGCTGTTTTATCTAAATCGATGATATAGATACCATTACGTTCACCAAAGATATACTCTTTCATTTTAGGGTTCCAACGGCGAGTATTATGACCGAAATGAACGCCTGCTTCTAGCAACTGATTTTTTGTAATAACTGACATTTTTCATTCTCCTATTTTTATTTTGTTTGGCCTCCACTATTCTCTCCAAAAACCGCTCCATTCTTAGAATGCACTTGACGACTTTCTCCAATAGTGTGTGTATTTTTTTATTGCCTTCCATATTATAACATAAACATTTATTATTTGCAAACATTTTTTACTGCAGCATTTTATTTTTTATTCGTTTCTTCTCGCTTCGTTTATTAATCGTTTTTTTCCGTATTAAGTTGCTGCTTTTCTTCTGTTTTAAATGGTTTTAAAAGTTTTATTTTAGTAAATAATTTTGTGAAGATATCAATTAACGGACCATATATAAAAACAGTAATAATGGATGCTATTCCAAAAACACCACCCAGTAACCAACCAATAGTAAAAAAGAAAGCATCATTCACAATTTTAATATACGCAAATCGCCAATGCTTTTTTTCTTTGATTGCAATCAAAATTCCTTCAAAAGGAGAAAGACCCACATTAGCAAACATATATAACGCAATTCCGAATGTTCCTGATAAAAAAGCCAATGTCAATATGAATGCATTTCCCCAAAAAGTAATGGGAGTTGGTAAGATTTCCATTTGCAGAATTATATCAACTAAAGGTCCTAGCAAGAAAGCAATAGCAAAAGTTCCTATTCCTATCGACTTTCGATTAACAAAAAAAATGACAATCAAAGCTAGTAAATTTGTTATTATTATAGCAACACCAACTTTTATTTGAAAAAATGTTGCAACTCCCTGATTAAAGACCATTAGAGCATCGCTTCCTAGTTTCACCGAAACTAGCATCGATCCTCCAAGTGCCATAAAAAATGTTCCAATTATAAGAACGATGACATTTCGATAATATTTTTTAATTATTTCTTTTATTTTATTTTTCATTTTTTACACCTAATTCTCTTAAACGCTTGTATATTTTACCACAAACAACAAACATTTCAAAGAACTATTTGTTTTTTTTATTGGTACTACCAATGCCGCCTTCTCTTTGGTTGATTATCTTTTCTTCATGATCAATGGTTAGATAGGGTAAGAATATCCCCTGAGCAAAGCGATCTCCTTGTGATAGATGAACTTCCTGATTACTTGTATTCTCAATGGCAATTAGAATATGCCCTTCATTATCAATATTATTATAATAATCACTATCAATGATTCCAACTTGGTTTTTCAATCTCAAACCTTTTTTAAATCCCAAACTACTTCGAATGACAACCATTAAAAACTCATTTTTTTGCATATATGCTTTAATCCCCGTACTAATAATAATTGACTCATGGGGGAGTAATGTAAATTCATAAGGAAGAAAGAAATCATATCCTGCAGCATTTACTGTTGATCTAGTAGGTAGTTTGATTTCTTGATACTCTTTCTGTGATCTTTTCTTTAGATATTCATTCATGGATACTAATTCAAAACCGCGCATTTTATTAATCCTCGTGCTTTTCTTCATCTCTTTTTGCTTTCGGATGATATTTTATATATTCTTCTTTCATTTTCTCTAGTGATACATGAGTATAAATTTGGGTTGTTGATAAATTTACATGTCCAAGCAGTTCTTGAACACTCCGTAAATCCGCTCCATTGTTTAATAAATGGGTAGCAAAGGAGTGTCGAAACATATGGGGAGACACTTTCAATCCCGAAGATGCTTTCTCAGCCAATGAGTTTAGGATAATCCTTACTCCACGAACGGTTAATTCACTTCCCCGAAAATTCAAAAACAATTTCTCGTAAACTTTCCCTTTCTGTTTCGCCATTAATTCTGATCTAGAAAAAGATAAGTAGTTTTTAATTGCCATGATAATTCCTTCATGAAGAGGAATATCTCTTTCTTTCGAACCTTTTCCCATAACAATAATCGATTGATTATAAAAATCAATATCAGCAACTTTTATCGAACATAATTCACTAACCCGAATTCCTGTACCATATAAAAGTTCTAGTAATGCTGTATCTCGTTTTCCAAGAATAGTTCCATTATCGATACATCCAAACATCGCATCAATCTCTTTGGGGTAGACTTGTTTAGGAAGACTATGATCTAGTTTTGGAGAGGATAATTCAGCAAACAAATTAACTTTTACCATTTTCTCCGCAAGTAAGAATTTATAAAATGTTCTTAAACTAGATAATTTTCGCGCTATTGTTTTAGGACTATATCCTTTCTTTACTAAAGTTGATTTATAAAAACGAGGATATGCTTGTTCTATCAAAAACAAACCAGATAAATCATTTTCTTGAAGAAATTTTCTAAATTCATTGATGTCATTGATATAGTTCAAAACAGTGTACTCAGAATAATTTCTTTCTTGTTCAATATAATCTTTAAATTGGTAAATGGCATCCAGTTCATCCATAAAATTCTCCTTTCAGCCTAGAAATAATCTCTAAACTGCGTTCCGCATAAGCCATTTTACGATTACTCTTTTTCATTTTTCCTTCTAATGGAGTAAAAATACCATGGATTACATTCATCGGTTGAAAATTACTATTCGGTGTACTGATATAATTACTTAATGCTCCAAGAGCGGTAGATGAAGTAAAATCAATCAGTGGTTTTTTCTCCAATAACCTCATCATATTAATCGCAGCAACTAAACCACTACTAGCACTCTCTAGATATCCTTCCACTCCCGTAATCTGACCAGCAAAAAACAAATCTTCTCGTTTTATTGTCTGGTAATAGCGATTTAAAACTTTAGGAGAATTGATAAAGGTGTTTTTATGCATTACACCTTAACGGACAATATTTGCTTGTTCCAATCCAGGAATCATTTGAATAATTCGTTTTTGTTCTGGCCATTTTAAATGAGTTTGAAAACCTACAAGATTATATAATGTTTTTGCTGCATTATCTTGACGTAATTGTACTACTGCATAAGATTCTGCTAAGGTGATTGGATGACGAAGTCCAACTGGTTTTAATGGACCAAACAACAATGTCTTTTCCCCTCGCATTGCCATGTCTTCAATAGCCATACAACCTTCAAAAACCTTCAATTCAAAATCTTTAGGAACAACTTTATCCGCTGTGATTAATTCTTGGTAAAAATGTTCGAACTGCTCTTTGGTCATCGGGCAGTTATAATAAGAAGCTTCTCCCTTATCATATCGCGATTTCAAATAAGCAACGTTCTTATTAATTGATTCTTCTGTCACAATAGGAGCAACAGAATCAAAAAAATACAAATATTCTTCTCCAAAATAATTTTTAATTTCTTCGCTGAAAGCATCACTTGTTAATGGTCCACTAGCTATAATGGTTGGTCCTTCTGGAATCTGAGTTACTTCCTCGTGAATTACTTCAATCAGAGGATGATTCATAATCGCATCCGTTATGGTTGTTGCAAAGTAATCACGATCAACTGCCAATGCCCCACCCGCTTCTACTCTATTTGCATCTGCACTTTTCATAATCAGTGAATTAAAGTTTCTCATTTCTTCTTTTAATAAACCAATCGCGTTTTCAATAGACGCTGCTCGTAGCGAGTTACTACAAATCAACTCACTAAAAAGAGCTGTTTTATGTGCTGGTGTCATTTTCTTTGGACGCATTTCCCATAATTTAACACGATATCCATTGCTTGCTAGTTGCCATGCAGCTTCACTCCCTGCTAGTCCTGCTCCTATAACATTTACTACTTTCATAATTGTCACCATTTTCTTCTTATTATATCATAAATAACCTGTGTTTGCACTAATGAACATGAAAAGAATGGTCTTTTCTCCAAATAAAAAATCTACTAAAATAAAAGTAGATTTTATTTGTTTAGCCATTCCAATAATCGTTGATATTCTTTGCTATTACGATATTCAATTAAATCCTTGTCCTGCTCAACATCGTTTTTTAGTTGTGCATAACCATGAATAGCATAATATAGACAATTGGTTGTCTCTTCAAAATTTTGAGTTAATGCATAGATACAACCCAAGTTGTACCAACAAAAATAATTTTCTTTATTTTTGGAAATACCTTGTAAATAATATAGTTTCGCTTGATTATAATCTCGATAGATATCCTTATAAATAATTCCCAAATTGTAATAAGCCTGATAATAACCATCTTCTTTACTAAGTTCTTGCTTATAATAGTCAATTGCCTTTTCGTATTGTTCCATCCGAGCATAAATTACACCCAGATTATAAGCAACCATTTTCATATTTGCATTAATTTCATATGCTTTTTTTGTATAACTCAACGCTTCTTCTAGTTTATCTTCAATTTCGTATATAGAACCTAAATTTAAATTAGCCCAAAAATGCTGCGGCTTTAATGTGATTATTTTTAAATACCAAATTTTTGCTTGTTCCTCTTCTTTGTTGCTTTCATAAATTCTTGCTAGATCAAACATCATGTCAGTATTAAAAGAATCATAAGATAATGCTGTTTGGATTGTTTCTATTGCTCGAGGATAATCTTCATTTTCTTCATACCAAAGACCCAAACCATAAAATCCTCGTGAATTTTGGGAATCTATTTGTATTACCGATGAGAAAATTTCGTGTGCAAGCGAGTAACTCTCTACCTCAAGATAAATAAACCCTAAATCTAGATAATCATCAACATCCGAATCAATATCAAACGCTTTTCGATATTGTATAATCGCTTCTTCTAGTTTATATTCACGCGCTAACGCTCTCGCTTTAGCGATGAATGAATCATATTCTTTCATAATACAAAATAAACAACCAAGACAGATACTAGGTTATTTAAGAAATGAATTCCAATCGGCACGAAGATATTGCGATCAGACTTATAATAACTATAGGTAATAACAAAAGCCAAAGGAATATATTGAAATATATAGATTAAATTATCACCTGATGAGACATGAATTAAAGAAAATACCAATGTGGAAGCAATGATTGCAACAATAGGTTTCAGTTTAAATTTATCTTCAATAGTACCAAATAATAGCTTTCTAAATAAAATTTCTTCTACAAATGGAGCAAAAAGAATAACACTAATGATCATTGGAATCTTTCCATTCCCCGTAAGAGCGTCATTAATAATTTCTTGATTGTCTGATGTTCCTGTAATCCCAAATAATTCATAGATTGTTGAAGCAACAGCGGTTAATACATAACAAGCAATAATGCCAATAACAATATAGCTAATGCTTTTCTTAACATTAGTCTTTAGTTTATTCCAATCTTCTTTAAAATCTTTCCGCAAAACATAGATAAAAAAACCAATTAATGGCAGATTAAACATCATTTGTACCATCGATAATATTTCTGCGTAGTAAGGATTGTTTTCATCAAAAATACTTGCTATCGAACTACTATCAACAATTGACACCGCCATTAAAGCACTATATATATAAATAAAAGTTAATAATAGATACAAAAACATTCCCAACAACAAAGCGATAAAATAAATATCCCCTTTTTGCCTTTTCTCATAATTCATAAAATCACCAATAACCCTTATAAATTATTTTAATTATATCATATTTTTATCATTTCTAACAGAAAAAAATAAAAAAGTGAATTAGTATTCACTTTGATATTTTAATATATCTTCCACTTTTCTAGCACTTGTTAGATCGTTAATTCCCAATAGGCATTTACTATCCTCAACAACAAAAGTTTCTACCTTATAATCGTTCGCTAATATCTCAACGATATCCGTTAAATAGTATTCTTTCTTTTTATTATTGTTACCTACTTTTGCTAGAGCTTTGAATAATAGTTGAATATCTACACAGTATAAACCACTGTTAACTTCTTTGATTTGTAAGATTTCAGGGGTAGCATCGGTTGCTTCAACAATTTTTTTAATCTTTTCATTTTCCCGATATATTCTTCCATATCCATCAGGACTATCGATTATTGTTGTGACAATTGTGAGATCATTTTTTTGCTCTTGATGAAAATTAAGTAAAGATGTGATAATTTTATCACTAATCAACGGCATATCACCAGGAAAAATCAAACAAATTCCTTCTTTATTTTCAAGATTAGGCATGGTACACATCACTGCATTTGCTGTTCCCAATTGCTCTTCTTGTAATACATATTCCACTGTTCCATTTAAAACACTTTTTATATGTTCTTTTTTATATCCTACAACAACTAGGATTTTATCAATTCCACTCTTCTTACAACTATTTACAATATATTCTACCATTGGCGTGCCGTTTATAGGATAAGCACATTTTGGTAAATCTGTCTTCATTCTTGTGCCTTTTCCAGCAGCTAATATGATTGCATATTTCATAATCATTACACCCCTTACAATGCAATTACGATAAGATTATTAATGCGTTATTCATAAATATCTTTTGGCTATATTCTTGGCCAAATTTTTTCCCTACTAAATTATATGCTTTATTCATCCAGTTTTTACGCCCTTGATGAATATCACTGGCAACAAAATCAACCAATCTTTCCTTAAGTAAAGCTAAAATAAATTTCTTTTGTTTAGTTCCTTCTTTTCCCATAAGACTAGAAGCATTGATTTGAATAAAACCTCCACTACTTTTAATTTCCTTTACTGCATCCAAATCAAGATAACGATAACGTTCAATATGGGCAATAATTGGTAAATATCCTTTTAAATTAGCTATGTATGCAACTTCACTAATATCAATTTTTTCTGTATAAGAAAATTCCAATAAAATAAATCTACTATTATTCAGCGATAATACAGTTTTATTATATAGCATTTCTATCACTTCTTCTATTTTACGGCAATAGATTTCTTGACCTAAAAATATTTTAATGCTTTTTTCTTTTGCTTTTTCTTTGAGTATTAAATAATTTTCTTTGATTTCATCAGCACTTACGATAAAAGTATTTTTGCGATAATGAGGTGTACAAATAATATCAGTAATTCCTTGATTAATCGCTTCATCAATCATGCTAAGCGACTGTTCAATACTTGAACTTCCATCGTCTACAAATGGAATGATAT
>JAEZSA010000177.1 GCA_023422115.1 Bacillota bacterium
ATTCTAAAAAAGTAAGAAATGAATGGTTGAAGTTTAAACGTGATAATCTTAATCATTTTGTTCGTGATTGCACCGCATTAATGAAATCAATCAATCCTGAGATTAAAGTGACGGCTGCGGTTCTTTCTAGTTATGAAAGCGCGAATATAGGTCATTTACAGGATTATAAATTGTGGATAGAAAATGGTTATCTTGATGAAGTAGAACCGATGTTATATACAGACAGCACAGCAGAACTTCAAAGTAAAGCTGATCCTCATTTTATTGATAATCCTGAATATAATATTCGAATGGGATTATCGGTAAAACTAACCGATTCTGATAATTATATAGATATGGAACAAATACAAATAGCAGAAGCAAAAATGGGATATATTCTATATTGCTCTAATTATTATTTAGCGGATCAAACCTTTGTAAAACTACTGTCTAGTAATCATCATTATCAGTTTGTCTCTTGTATTAGTAGTCAAGAAAAAATTGAAAAAGCTATTATTGACAATATCATCGATGTGGTTCAAAATTTTTATACTACTATTAATCATACAGATTACAAAGAACTACTTACTGTTTTAAATACTTATCAAGTGAATCAAATCATTGAAAAAATCAATTATCTTGAAGATTTATTGATGAAACAGTATTTACTAGAACAATTGAATGATTATAAGTAAAAATATAGGAGAGAAAAAAATGAAAGCACTGATTGTTATAGATGTTCAAGAGGGAATTATCGAAAAATATAACAAAGAACTTATCCTATCTATAAACAATGAAATTGATACTTTCTCCAAAACATCAAATAGGGTGATTTACATTAAGAATGTCTTTCATTTAAAAAAGGGAATTAAGAATATCCCTTTATCAAAAGATTTGCATATCTTATCTAATAATATTTTTGAAAAAAAACAAGCGAGTGCCATGACCAATCAGGATTTACTTGCTTTTCTTAAGCAAAAAGAAATAGATGAGGTTACATTGATTGGGATAGATGGCAATATATGTGTTGCAGCCACTGCAAAAGAAGCAATCAAAAAGGGATTACAGGTTGTTTTAAAGCTAAATGCAATCGGAATTAGAAACGATAAAGCATTCTTAAAAACGAAAAAACAATTGTTGGATCTAGGAGTTCAACTCGAATAAATATATTATTAATGAGAGTGGAATTTAAAATATTTCACTTTTTTGTTTTATAGATACAATATGGGTGTACTATTGACAATATTTATAAATGCAGTATAATTTGAGAGAAGAAAGGAAGTTGATTATGGAAGAATTAAAATCAATTATGGAGAAGTTTGCTAGTTCTGGTTGGGATTTAATCGCTGTTCCTGCGAAACAATGGTTAGAAGGAACTAGTGATAAGAAAGCATTGGTTGCAGCGATCAAAGAAGCAGATAAGCAATGTGGAAGTTGTGGTTGTGAATTTGATCCGTTATATAAAAAAGCTCTTCAGTTATTAAAATAAAGGATTAAAAGAGATTAATATAAGAATAGAACATCTAGTAGATGAAAATTGAGTGTGAAACAAAAACAAAATAATGTTTCACATTTTCCTTTTATAATAAAAATCAGTGGTTGAAAGGTGATTTATGAAATATACATTTAATAAAATGTCACAAGAAAGTGCCTTGATTATAGCAAACAAGTGGCATTATGAAGAACCCTATTCTTTTTATGATGCATCAGAAGATATGGAAGATTATCAAGAATTCATCTCACCAGAATTAAGAAATAATAATTACTATGAAGCAAGAGTCAATCAAGAACTAGTAGGATTCTTCTCTATTTCTAGAGAAGAAAATCAAATAGAAATTGGACTGGGATTGAGACCTGATTTGTGCGGAAAAGGATTAGGTAAAGACTTCCTAAATCAAGTGGAGGAATATATTATCGCTATTTATCGTCCAAGTAAATTCGTTATATTTGTTGCAGCATTTAACAAGAGAGCAATCAAAGTCTATCAGAATTGTGGATATAAAATCATTGACGAAGAGAATAGAAAAACTAATAATGCTATTTATCACTTCATTCACATGGAAAAAGAAAACATCAAGTAAACCACCTAAAGTGGTTTTTTATTTTGAATGTTTTCTTAGGAGAAGTGCTTTTTGTGCTTTGAGTAAAAAGGTATGATATAATAATCTTATATTAGGAGGATCAGAGGATGGAAAGAAAAGTGATGGGACAAATAAAGGGATATCGTACAAAAGATGGCGCAGGAGTTAGTTTGGTAAGAGTATTGGGAAACCAAACAGTGATGGAATATGATCCAATTTTAATGTTGGACTCCTTTGACAGCTTGAATCCCGAAGATTATATTGCAGGATTTCCTTTACACCCTCATCGAGGAATTGAAACAATTAGTTATGTATATCGTGGCTATATGACCCATAAAGATAGTTTAGGAAACGAAGATACTATTGGTGATGGAGAAGTGCAATGGATGACAGCTGGTTCGGGGATTATGCATGAAGAAAAACTTCCAGCAGCAAAGAGATTGTTAGGAGTACAATTATGGCTAAATCTACCTGCAAAAGATAAAATGGTTGCTCCTGCATACCTTAGTATTAAAAATAAAGATATTAAAGAGATTCCTATTCCAGGAGGAAAAGTAAGATTGTTAGCAGGTAAATATGAGAATGAAATGGGTTATCAAAGTAAATATTTACCGCTAGATTATTATGATATTCACTTAGAAGAAAATTCTATTATTACGATTAAAACAGATAAGGAACGTTCAATTATGCTTTTTACGTTGTTGAATGATGCTACTATTAGTGGACAATTAGTGAAAGAAAAAACAGCAGTAAAACTATCTACTGGTGATTTTGTGACGATTAAAACCGAAGATAGAAAGGCTCAAGTACTATTTGTCAGTTCTTTCGCAATCAAAGAACCTGTAGTTTGGGGAGGGCCAATTGTTATGAATACCAGAGAAGAATTGGAACAGGCTTATTTTGACTTGAGAAAGGGAACCTTTTTGAAACAAAAAATTTCTTATTAGTTATAAAAATGAATCGATGACAGGAGACTATTATTAAGGAAAAATTTCTTTTTTAGTAGTTTTTTTTATAAGGTTGATTGTTTTTAAACGATTAGTATTGTATAATGATATTAACCATGTTGTTTATATTAATATTATTAAGAGGTGAAAAGATATGTATGATGTAAATGAGCTTTTAAAAAAAGCAATTGAAGAAACACAGAATTTGAATGAAAATGAGCTTTTCCTTGTGAAAGACTTATTTAAAGGATATAGTTGGAATCGAATTCAAAGGAAAGATCGATTGTTAATCGGAACATTGTTCTTGCATTATGTCAATCATAATAGCGATTACCTAAAAGCAATAACAAAAACTTCATCAAAGCAACAACAATATATAAAAATTAAATAAAATATTAGAAAATTTTTTGAAAAAAAGTAATATATATAATTCAAACTAGTAGGGAAGAGGTGAATTATAGTGGGTTATAAAAAAACAGTAAACAAAGAAAGAGTTAAAAAAAATAAAATAATTCAATTTATAAAGAGAAGATATATTTTAGTTACGAGTATTCTCTTATCCATTGCTTTTATTTTTGCAATAAACTTATATTTACAATTTCAAATGTATAAATATGAAGACATTGCTTCTTCAGAAGCAATTCAATTGGCAGAGTCCATGGAGTCTTTACTTCATCCAGAACACATTAGCGCTTTATCAGCCAGTATTGAGGATTTAGAAAATCCTGAATACCAAACTGTAAAGAAAAGTTTGATGCGTCTTGTAGAAACAACAGATCCAATTCGTTTTGCTTATATTATGACTAAAAAAGATAGTCAAATTATTTTCCTTGTTGATTCAGAATCTCCAGAATCTCCAGATTATTCTTCACCTGGTGAGATTTATAAAGAGGATGCTGGTACACTAGAACAAGTTTTTAGTACAGGGGAAACGATTATTTCGGAACCGGAAACAGATCATTGGGGAACTTGGATTAGTGTTATAGTTCCTATTTTAAATGAGGACACCGGTGAAGTTATTGCTATTTTTGGAATTGATTATCCAGCACAAGAATGGAGCCAAAATATCTGGAAAAAGATGATACCTGATTTTATAGCTGTTTTTATGGTGCTTTTACTTTACATCTCTTTCTTATACATTTGGGCACAACGTTATCGTTTGAACCAATTGAATAAAAAATTAATCCTTGATGAAGCATTATATCGTAGTGTTTTTGAACAGGCACCAATAGGAATTGCGATTATGAAAGAAAAATCACATGCTATTAGTACGGGAATAGGAGGTATGAGTGTAAATCCGATGTATGAAAAAATTGTTGGTCGTACAAAAGAGGAACTTGTACATACTACTTGGATGGATATGACTTATCCAGACGATTTAGCGGAGGATGTAAAAAAATTTGAACAATTTAAGAGTGGTGAAATTAGCGGATATTCAATGGAAAAGCGATATCTTAAGCCAGATGGTTCTATCGTATGGACTTATATGAAAATATCTACTTTACTAGGATTAGGTGACAATAATTCTATGCATTTATGTTTAATTGAAGATGTAACATTACAAAAGAATACAGAAAAAGCATTAAAAGAAAGCGAACGTCGAGGGAATGTACTAGTAACACATCTTCCAGGACTAGCTTATCGTTGTAAATATGATCAAGATGGTACTATGCTACTTGTTTCAGAAGGTTGTTTTAAATTGACCGGATATGAACCAGAAAAATTCATTAATAATCAAGAATTAGCATTTAATGATATCATCATCCCAAAATATAGAAACAGATTACTGGCTGCTTGGAAAAAAGCAATTAACAATCATCTTCCTTATCAATATGAATATGAAATTATCACTGCAACTGGTGAAAAAAAATGGGTAATAGAACTAGGAGAAGGTGTTTATGATAGCCGAGGAGAAATTGAATTTCTTGAAGGAATCATTTTGGATATCACAGAACGAAAGAAATTTGAAGACAATCTTCAATATGTGACCGAACATAATAGTTTAACAGGACTTTATAATCGTGGGTATTTAGAAAAAATGATAGAAGATGATATTAAGAATAACGAGAGCGAAAAGAAAGCAATTATTAGTATCAATTTAAGTACAGTACAATTCTTAACAGCTAATTATGGCTTTCATTATACCCAAAATTTAATTAAAAAAGTGGCAGAAGAACTAAATGTACATTCCCAAAGCAAAAGAGTATTATTTCAAACTTATGAAAACAGATTTGCATTTTATTGGAAGGATTATCAAGATAAAAATGAATTGATAGCATTTACCAACGATATTAGTAAGATACTAGAAAAACTATTTATTTCAGAAAGAATCACAAGTGGCTTAGGAGTTTTAGAAATTGATAAGAATTGTGATGCGGATGTGGATCTATTATTAAAACGAGTATTAATTGCATCGGAACGTTCATTAAATCTCTTTGAAGAAGGATTTAAGACTTATTTTTACGATACAGAAATGGAAGCAATCATCAATCGAGAACGCCAAATTAAAGATGAATTATCTCTGATTGCTGATGATAATTTTGAAGGGAAACTATATTTACAATATCAACCAATTTTAGAAGTAAAAAGTAACTCCATTTGTGCTTTTGAAGCATTAGCTCGACTAAAAACAGCAACACTCGGGAATGTATCCCCATTGGAATTTATTCCAATTGCTGAAAAAACGAAATTAATCATTCCAATTGGGGAAGAAGTTATTCGGATGTCGCTACAATTCTTGAAGAAAATCAACGAAAGAAGAGATGAAAAGGTCAGTGTTTCAATTAATATTTCTGCGATTCAATTATTAAAACCAGATTTTGTTGATAGATTATTTGAATTAATCGCTGAAGCAG
>JAEZSA010000199.1 GCA_023422115.1 Bacillota bacterium
TGTTTTTGGTGTTGCTTTTGTTCAAATTATGCGTTATTCTAACATCAATGATGCAGGGATTCCTAGTATGTTGATGAGTATGGCCAATACATTGGCAAAAGTTGGTAGTATTGCTTATATCATTATAGCTCCTTTCATGGGAGTATTGGGATCTTTTATTTCTGGTTCGAATACGGTTTCCAATATTTTATTTACTACCTTACAATATGAAGTAGCAACACAAATCGATATTTTCCCAGCTGCCATTGTTTCGTTACAAATTAATGGTGGAGCAATTGGAAATATGGTGTGTATTAATAATGCTGTTGCTGTCTGTGCAACATTGGGAATTATCGGTAACGAAGGCAAATTAATTAAAACCAATGTCATTCCAATGATTATTTATACACTCCTACTTATTCTAGTTGTTAGCATTGGAATGTTCATCTTCATATAAAAGCAACCAATCGGTGCTTTACAAACCAATATAAAAATAGTATAATTTTTGTGTAAGTATCTTAAACACTGAAAGGAGGTGCGTTATGAAAACTTTTCGTTTAAAAAGAATAGAAGTAATGTATCTACTTTCAAGTAGAATTTTAAAAGAGGAAACGTTAGAATAAAACGAACTCTTTTAGGCAATCCAATTGTTATATTGGCACTTCTATTCTTTGAGGTGCTTTTTATATTGCCAAGAAAGGGGGTTGATATTCTTGAAAAATTATAATAATGAAAGGAAAAAAACTGTAAATGGGGGTTATTACTTTTGGTGAGAATCTAAAAGGATTCCGAGAAAAGGTAAAACTAACACAAAGAGAAGTCGCCAGTATGTTACAAATCTCGCGACAGTCTATTTCCAAATGGGAAAATAATCAAGCGTTACCAACCATTGATTTATTAGTCCCACTGACAAACATCTTGAATTGTACTTTAGATGACTTATTACAAGTATCCAATTAATTGAGTATTTTCAAGAGCCACAACTTTGTTTTAAAGAGAGAATATGAGATAGAAATGCTTATATTCTCTTTTTATCATGTAAAGTATGATATAATAGAATCATAAAAAATGATTTATTGAGGTGAAATATGAAAAAAGTTATTACGCTAGCGGGAGGTTGTTTTTGGGGAGTAGAGCGATACTACCAACAGCTAAAAGGTGTTTTAGATACAGAAGTGGGCTATGCTAATGGAAACTTTGCGAATCCAAATTATGAAGATTTGAAAGCTCATAAAGCGACACATGTTGAAGCGGTGAAGGTACTATATGATGATGCAATAATCTCTTTGGTTCAAATTTTAGAGCATCTATTTAGAATCATCAATCCTTTTACAGTTGATCACCAAGGGGGAGATTATGGTCATCAATATCGAACAGGCATCTATTATTTAGAAGATCAGGATAAAAACATCATTGATGATTTTATTGCCAACGAACAAAAAAAATATAGCCAAAAAATCAGGGTTGAAGTAGAAAGATTACATCACTTTTATAATGCTGAAGATTATCACCAAGACTATTTAGAGAAAAATCCTTTTGGATATTGTCATGTAAACTTTGCGTTAATCAAGCCGGAAGAAAGAAAAAAATAACGCATCATTTACCAATTAAAACCTAATTATAGTATAATGAAACAGGTAATTAGGAGGAGAGAAAATGATTGAAAAAATTTATACCTATTCAACAGATGATGAATTAAAGATTGAAAAATTGATATTTGATGACAATATCAATTATATTCATATGGTATTTCCTCAAGGAGAAGGACTACCAGAACACAATTCAAATAACAATTTATACATTACCGTAGTAAGAGGACAGTTATCAATTACCCTAGGAACTCAAGAAACACATGTTTATTCAAAGGGGACTGTTGTTACTCTTCCTCAAGGTATAAAAATGAAAATTAGCAATCTTCATCATGAAGTTTTAGAACTGATTGTTGTGAAAGCACCAATTTTGAAGAAATAAAAAATTAAAATTTGGAGAAAGGAGAATAAACATGGAAAAATACGTTTGTACTGTTTGTGGATATATTTATGATCCAGAAGATGGCGATCCAGATAGCGGCATTGCTCCAGGAACTGCTTTTGCAGATATTCCTGATGATTGGACATGCCCTGTTTGTGGTGTAGGTAAAGATCAATTCGAAAAAATGTAATGTTTGATGAAAAAATAGGGGGTAGCTTTTAGGTGAAAAAATACGATCTTATCATCATAGGAACTGGTGCTGGACTTATGGTTTTAGAAGAAGCACTCGCCCAGGGGTATCGTTGTGCAATTATTGAAAAAAACAAATTTGGGGGGACCTGTCTTACCAAGGGATGTATTCCTTCTAAAATGCTGGTTTATCCTGCAGATATCATTCGGGAATCAGAAGAAGCAAAACGAATTGGACTGGACTTCGAACCACCAAAAATTCATTGGGATAAAATTTCACAGCGCTTATGGAAACAAATTAATTATAGTGAAAAAATTGAAAAGGAATTTTCTAAAGTAAAAAATCTTGATATTTTCAAGGGAATTGCTGAGTTTGTCAATGATAAGATAATCATGATTAAAGATGAAAAAGGAGCAACTCTTGAAGAAATCACAGGGGAAAAAATTGTGATTGCAGCAGGAGCAAGGACGTTTCTTCCACCAATTACTGGATTAAAAGAGGTAGGGTTTATTACACCAGAAACTTTTTTCGGAGAATATTATCCGAAAAAGATTTGGAAAAACCTAATAATTATTGGTGGTGGAGCCATTGGTGTGGAATTTGCTCATATTTTTTCTGCTTATGGAAGTAAAGTCACGTTACTAGAAATGAAATCAAGAATTATTGCTTCGGAAGAAGAAGCAATTAGTGATATCGTGCAAAGAAACTTTGTCAGAAATGGAATTGATGTTCATACCAATCATCGTATTTTATCTGTATATTTGGAAGGAAACAATAAAAAGATTCTCATCGAAGATAACAATACAAAAGAACAAAAGGTTGTTATGGGAGAAGAAATTTTTATTGCTTCAGGAATTCGCTCCAATAGTGATTTATTAAAACTAGAAAATACCAATATTCAAATGGATTCTCGTGGTTGGATTATTACAAACCAATTTTTAGAAACTTCAGTATCAAATATTTGGGCGATTGGTGATATCAATGGAAAATATCAGTTTAGACACAAAGCAAATTATGAAGCCGAAATTTTAATTAACAACCTTTTTCATAAAGAAAAGAAAGAAGTATTATACACTTCTGTTCCTTGGGCGATATTTACCTACCCACAAGTGGCTCATGTCGGTTTGACTGAAAGCCAAGTGAAGGAAATGAAGATGAAATATTGGACAGGAACGAATTATTATCATGAAGTAGTAGGTGGAATTGCTATGGGATATTCTCGTCATGGCGATAGTGGCTTTGTAAAGATTATCATTGGAGAAGAAAAGAAAATTTTGGGTGCTCATATTGTAGGACCACAAGCAGCGTTACTTGTCCAACCCTTTGTATATTTGATGAATGCAAGTCATAAGTGTAGTGAAAGCCAAATGACACGAAAAATAAAATCAATGGAAGAATTACGGGTTATCTGCCCTCCACTAGGAACTTATATGCCAATTCATGATTCGATGGTGATTCATCCTTCACTCAATGAATTAACCGCTTGGGTCATTGATAAAATCAATTGGGAACAGCCAAAGGAATAGAAAAGTAAAAAAGCAAGTTTGAAGACTTGCTTTTCTCTTTTTAAAAAAAAGATAAAAAAACACGACTAGTTTTCTTTTTTTTGGTATAATGAAGTTGTAGTATAGGAGGGATATTATGAAGATTTTTAAAAACATGACGGAATTAATAGGAAAAACACCATTATTAGAATTGAAAAACGTCGCCAAGAAACATGAAATAAAAGCAAGAATCATCGCAAAACTAGAATATTTTAATCCCTCGGGAAGTGTGAAAGATCGTATTGCACGTGAAATGATAGAAGATGCAGAACGAAGGGGTATCTTGAAACCTGATTCTGTGATTATTGAGCCAACTAGTGGAAATACTGGTATTGGATTAGCTGCTATAGCCGCAGCTAAAGGGTATAAAGCCATTATTGTTATGCCAGAAACTATGAGTATTGAACGCCGCAAATTAATCGCTGCTTATGGAGCCGAATTAATTCTTACCGGAAGTTCTTTAGGAATGAAGGGCGCAATTGCAAAAGCAGAAGAATTGGCACTATCGATTCCCAATAGTTTTATTCCAGGTCAATTTACCAATCAAGCCAATCCCCAAGCTCATATAAAAACAACAGGACCAGAAATATGGGAAGATACAGAAGGTCAAGTCGATATCTTGGTTGCTGGTGTTGGAACTGGAGGAACCATTAGTGGAACAGGATCTTATTTAAAGGAAAAAAATCCTAAGATTACTATTATAGCAGTTGAACCAGCAAAATCAGCAGTCTTATCACAAGGGACTCCTGGTCGTCACGCAATTCAAGGAATTGGTGCTGGATTTATTCCTACTGTCTTAAATC
>JAEZSA010000201.1 GCA_023422115.1 Bacillota bacterium
AAATAGAAAAGCAATTTTTAGATGCGATTGCTATTATAAAAAACTCTTTGGATCTTGAAGAAGTATCCAAAGTTTTTGAAACAATCAACAATGTAAAAAGCACAGTTAGTACGATGGAATCTTTGGTTTATGTTCGTCACAGCATTAATACAAATGATGAATTCTATGAGCAAGAACAAATGTTTTTTGATGAAAATATGCCGATATATGCAAACTATGTTAATCAATTGGCCTTAGTTCTTGTTGCCTGTCCATTAACAAGAGAGTTGGAAGAAAAGTATGGAAAAAAGTTGTTTGATAGTGTAAGGACATCCTTAAAAACATTCAAACCAGAAATTATTGAAGACTTACAAGAAGAAAACAAATTAGTAACGAAATATGATAAATTAATTGCTAGTGCTAAAATTGAATTTGATGGTAAGATTCTTAATTTGCCACAAATGACTCCTTATATGAGTTCTCCTAATCGAGATGTTAGAAAAAACGCAGAAGCAGCCATCTTTCAATTTTTTTCAGAAAATATTCAAGAATTTGATAGTATCTATGATTCTTTGGTAAAGTTAAGAGATATGATTGCAAAGAAATTAGGATTTACTAATTACATTCCTTTAGGTTATGCCCGCCTAGATCGTAACGATTATGATGATCAAATGGTAGCTAACTATCGTAAACAGGTTTATGAGGATTTGGTTCCAATCGTAAAAGATATTATGGAAGAAAAAGCGAAAAGGTTAAATATTCCTAACTTAAAAAGTTATGACTTAAATCTAGAGTTTATCAGTGGAAATCCAAAACCTAAAGGGGATCGCCAATGGCAAGTTAGTCAAGCGCAAAAGATGTATCATGAAATGAGTAAAGAAACAGGAGAATTCATTGATTTCATGGTTAATCGTGAACTGATGGATTTAGATGCAAAACCAGGAAAACGTGGGGGTGGGTACTGTACTTATTTCAATGATTACCAATCACCATTCATTTTTGCAAACTTTAATGGGACGAGTGGGGATGTTGATGTGCTAACTCATGAAGCAGGACATGCATTTCAAGTATATTCAAGCCGTAATTTTATCATTCCTGAATATATGTGGCCAACCTTAGAAGCTTGTGAAATTCATTCGATGAGCATGGAGTTTTTTGCTTGGCCTTGGATTGACTATTTCTTTAAAGAAGATACTGATAAATATCGATATGCTCACTTAGAATCGTCCATTACTTTTATCCCTTATGGAGTAGCAGTGGATGAATTCCAACACGCCGTCTATGAAAATCCACAATGGACTCCAAAAGAAAGAAAAACAGCATGGCGTCAAATTGAAAAGAAATATATGCCATACAAGGTTTATGAAAATAGTTTTGCTGAAGAAGGAAATTACTGGTTAAGACAAGGACATATTTTCCGCACTCCATTCTATTATATCGATTATACATTAGCACAAGTTTGCGCTCATCAATTTTGGATTAAAAATCAACAGAATCATGAGAAAGCATGGGAAGACTATTATCGCTTATGTTGTGCTGGAGGAAGTAAAGCATTTTTAGAATTACTAGAAGTTGCCAGGATAGAGAATCCATTTATTGATGGAACAATTAAAAAGATTGTTCTAGAATTAAAAAAATGGTTAGATCGTTTCGATAAAACAAAATTATCTTAAGGTGAAAATATGAAATTTCCTAAAGAAAAAGTCAGGCTTATTCAAATTATCAATTCTTACAAGAAGAATCATGAATATCATTCTATTATATTATTGAAAGATGATGTTAAAGAGAAAGTAGAAGAATTGAAAGATACAACCATCATCGATGATGTCATAATTAGCATGTTTCACTTGAATCGTTATGACGATATGGTTATTTTTGGAGAGGAATTATCCAAAAAAGGATATGAAAGTTGGGGCGAACTTTATTACCTACTTTTGGCTTGTTTAGGAAATTTGGATGTATTTTATGGAATGTCAATCATCAAGCGCAGTAATCTTCTCATGGATGAAAAAATGAAGGAGTTTTATAGTGAAGATGGATCGAACTATATGAATATTTATATGTCAAATAAATTAACTAAAGTAGAAAAATTAGTATTAATCTTAGTTAATTTCATGGGTGGATTATGGATTGCAACTCAAAGTAAGTTTGTAATTGATAAAGAGTTTCTTGCTATTCGTTTCTTGGAAATGATTGACACCCTATACGAACTCGGAAATCGAGAAGAAATTATTGAAGAATTAATGGATAAAATAAAAATGATATTTTTCACGGAAGTGTAACTCTTTTCCTGAGTAAAATCGTTGCAAAAAAATAGATTTATGGTATAATAATTTAAGATTATAAGGAGAATAATATGAAAGTAAAAGTAGAAAAATTAGAAGGTAGTAAAGTAAAATTAACCATTTTGGTTGAAGCAGAAGCATTCAACGAGGAATATGAAAAATCATTTGATAGTATTCTAGCTGATATCGAGATTAAAGGATTCCGTAAAGGAAAAGCTCCTCGAAAGCTATATTTGGATAGATTTGGTGAAGGTGCTATTTTACAAAAAACAATTGATAATGTTTTAAACTCAAGTTACGAAGAAGCGATTGTTAGTAAAAAGGTAAATGTTGTTGGCAAACCAGAAATCGATATCGATTTTGAAAATTTAGGAAAAGATAAACCTTTTTCATATACAGCAATTGTAGAAGTATTTCCTGAAGTTGAATTAGGAAAATATTTCGGTGTCGAGGTTAAAAAAGAATCTGATGAAGTAGCAGAAAAAGAAATTGATGATTATGTAGCTAGAGAATTAAAAAATCGTAGCGAACTTGAATTAATAGAGAATGTTGCCCTAGAAAATGGTCATACTGCTGTTTTTGATTTTTGTGGATCTGTAAATGGAGTTGAATTTGAAGGTGGAAAAGCCGAAAACTATAGTTTAGAAATCGGTAGTGGTAGTTTTATTCCTGGTTTTGAAGAACAAATGTTAGGAATGAAACCAGAAGAACAAAAAACAATTCGTGTTAAATTCCCAGAAGAATACCAAGCAAAAGAATTAGCAGGTAAAGATGCAGATTTTGCGATTACATTACATGAGATTAAGCATCGCGTTTTGCCAACTTTAAATGAAGGATTTTTCCAAGAATTAAAATTAGATGGAGTAATTTCAGAAGAAACATGGCGTGAACATTTAAAGAGTGTTCTAGCAATCGAGAAAAAAGAAGCTAACAACAACAAATTTACAGATGATGTTATTGCTGCTGTTTGTGCTGAAGCAAAAGTTACTATTCCCGAGACAATGATTAAAGATCGTTTAGAACAAATGGTTGAACGTGTTGAACAACAAGCAAAAGCTTATGGATTAACTGCAGATCAATTATTAAGTTATCAAGGAACAACGCTTGAGCAGTATAAAGAGTTAATGAAAGAACCAGCTGCAAAGTCTGTTCTTGAAGAATTAGTGATTGGCAAGATTA
>JAEZSA010000028.1 GCA_023422115.1 Bacillota bacterium
GTTTAGCGATTGCTACAACAGAAAGGGCAATTCCAACAAGTACTCCTACTAATAAGGTCCAAAATTTCTTTAGAATCGCAATAGGATTGCTGAAAAAATTACTAAAAGCATAAATTACTTTTTCATAAATCTTCAAAATGACCGCCATAGTACCGCCACTAAATCCTGGAATAACATTTGCTGTGCCAATACATATTCCCTTAAAAAAATCTACAATCTTTTCTTTCATTCATTATCACCATTTAATACCATTCGTACAATCTTTAAGAATTGCCATAATATTTTTCTTACCCAAACGAGAAATGGTTCTACCATTCTCGCGCATATTCATTTTTAAAGCTACTGATGCTATTTCGATTAATGATGTTGTGATTGGTGTTAATACCTTTAATTCTTTTCCCAAAGTCTCTAACATAACCAATCCTTGTGGAACATCTTCAGTAATATACCGTGAATCAGGTTTAACCGGTCCTTTTGCTCTTGTTGGCATACTAGCATACCAAAAGAATACTTCCTTTGCATCTAATGAATCGTCGAGACTATTGCGATATTTACATGCTTCTACATAGGGTATTCTTGCAAATCCTAGTTTTTGTAAAATATCCATTTTTTCTTTATCTAAACTCTCTAGAATATTCCAAACACTTGGGGTAAATACTTCATGATACATGCAATATTCTCCCTTTGTTTTTTCTATTCTTGGTAAGCTCATGATTGCACCAACAGTATGAACAATTAAATTTGGATTATGCAGTGCGGCTTCAATAACATTATCTAAATAAACAAAAGGAAATCCCAATTGATCTAATTTCTCTTGTGCGATTCCTTTTTTATTCGATGGATAAATCCCCAAAGGATTACGAGCGTTTCTAAATCCGACTTTTATTTTCCCAGGAGCAAAAATTCTACAATCAATAAAAGAACTTTGTGCTTCTACAACAATCACCTCTTCTAATCCCCATTTCAACATATAAGCAGTTGATAAATATCCAGGATTAATTAAAACTATTTGATTAGGTTGTAAAAACTCTTTAATTCGTTTAATTAAATCTTCATGATAATTCGTTTGAATGTAGATAATTACTACCTCGGCATGACTTATCTTACTGAGATCGCGTGTTACTTCTTGAATCTTGGTTTCTTTCACACAATTATTTTCATATAGTGCTATTGATCCTTGATGCTTTTGTAAATACTTAAAATTATCATCATGAAGCGATTGAGAAGTTTTAATTAATGTTACCTCATGCCCTCTTAAACTCAAATCAGCAGCAACAGCACAACCACCATTTCCTGCTCCTAATATTACAATTTTCATCTTTCTTCTCCTTTCAATATTTAATATTGGAAATGGAAGAATTAACTTCACTCCAAAAAGCAATCAATTGACTTGATTTAGGATTATTCAGAGTGTCTTATCTAATTGCATTTTTGTTACTATCTAAATAATCTCCTTAAACATGTACAATTAATTGATATACAATTACGCTTATGCCTATGGCTAAGCAGTAATAACCAAACCAATTTAATTTTCTTTTTTTGATTATTGCTAACAATAAGTGAAAAGAAAAATAAGTAGTGATCATCGCTATAATAAAACTAACGATGTAATAAATAAGATTTGTTGACTCCATAGATAATTCAGAAAAATTGCTTAGTTCTAATACAGTGGCTCCTAAAACAGCAGGAATAAATAGTAAAAAAGCATAATCAGCTGCTGTTTCCTTATCTATTTTACGTGTAAAAGCTCCCGATAAACAAGATCCGCTACGAGAAATTCCAGGTAAAATACCTAAACATTGAAAACAACCAATTATAAGAGCATCTTTGTAATTTAATTCTTCTTTTTTTCGAAAGCCAGTAATCTTTGTTAGGATGAGTAACATACAACCATTCATGATTAATAGTCCTCCCACCACCCATAGTTTGCTACTTAACGAATTCACAAAATCCTTAAACAACAAAGCAAAAATAACTGCTGGTATGGTTGAGATAATCAATAAAATAATATATTTAAAATCTTTTTGGTATTCTTTGTTTTTCTTGAAAACAAAATAGTAAAACCCTTTTATCAATTGCCATAGTTTTTTCCAAAGAAAAGTTAAAATTGCAATCAAACTAGCAAGGTGTAGTAGAACTTCAAAAGTCAAAGAATCATCGCTTATCCCCATTAACTCTTGAACAATGATAAGATGGGCGCTAGACGAAATTGGTAATATTTCTGCTATTCCTTGAATCAATCCTAATAGAATATACTTTAAAAGCTCTAACATCCCTATTCACCGTTTGAATGATATTGAGGAACTAACTCCTTAATAATTACCTTCATTTCTAAATTTTCTTCGAGACACTTTTGATGCAGTTCTGATAATTTATGATAGAAATTTTCTTCGTCAAATTCAATTGGTTTACCTATATAAATCAATCTATTTTCTGTATTTTGTAATCCTTCTTCTTCCATTAACAATTCTTCGTATAACTTTTCTCCAGGACGTAATCCAGTTATTTCTATCTTGATATCGATATTGGGTTTATATCCAGATAGTTTTATCAAATTTTCAGCAAGCTCATAGATTCTAACTGGTTTTCCCATATCTAATACGAAGATTTCTCCCCCTTTTGCATAACTTCCTGCTTGTAGTACTAGACTAACCGCTTCAGGAATTGTCATAAAATAGCGCGTGATATCTCGATGAGTCACGGTTACTGGTCCCCCATTTTCAATTTGCTTCTTGAAAAGAGGAATAACTGAACCATTAGAACCAAGAACATTTCCAAAACGAACAGCCACAAAATCAGTATTAGAATGTTTGTTAACGTTTTGTACAATCATTTCGCAAATTCTTTTAGTTGCTCCCATAATGTTGGTTGGTCTTACTGCTTTATCTGTAGAGATTAATATAAATCTCTTTGTGTTATATTCAGAAGCTACTTTTGCCATATTTAAAGTACCAAATACATTGTTTTTTACTGCTTCTATTGGACTTGTTTCCATTAATGGAACATGCTTATGAGCTGCTGCATGATAAACAATATCTGGATGATACTTTGAAAAAACATCCTTTACTTTAATTTCATCACGGACATTACCAATTAATACCAATAAGTTTAATTTTGGATATTTACGTTTTAATTCTTGTTCTATATCGTAAGCATTGTTTTCATAAAAATCAAAAATAATGAGTTGCTTAGGAGAGCTATTAGCAATTTGACGACATAATTCAGACCCGATTGAACCGCCTCCACCCGTAACTAAGATGACTTGATCCTTTAAGTAGTTTGTTATTTCATTTAAGTTAATTTTTATTTGTTCTCTTCCCAATAAGTCTTCAATTTGAACATCCCTTATTTTCTTCACTAGTACTTTTTCTCCTACTAATTGAAAAAGTCCTGGCAATGTTTGAATTTTACATCTTGTTCCCTCAGAAATCATTATGATTTTGGAAATTTCTTTGGGATCAGCTGATGGCATTGCAATTACAATACGCTCTATTTCATACTTCTTTGCTAGTGAAACAATATCATTGCGATTCCCCGCAACTTTTATTCCACAAATATATTGGTTCAATTTTTCTGGATCATCATCAATAATTAATATTGGTGCCATGTTCAATTCTTCAACACTTTGCATTTCTCTAATTAGACTAACTCCAGCTTCTCCGCCACCAATTACCATTACTTTAATTTTTCCTTCACGATAACTTTTTTTGAAAGGAACATTTTTATGAGAGAAGTAATGTCTAATAATTCGAAAGAAAAAGCGACTAGCCATGGTAAATGCCATTTGCAACAAAGCAAAAATAAGACACCAACTCCACGACAAATGCTCTACCTCTAAAATAAAGCAAACAAGAATAATATTAACTACTAAAACAGTTATTATTCCTAAAAATATTTTTACAATTTCACTGATTCCAGCATATCGCCATAAACTATTGTATAATTTTAAGCCTGCAAAAACAACAATTGTTATACCAACCAAGGGAATTAAATATAATAAAATATCATGATATTGAATGGTATCTGTATTTTCCTCTGTTAACCACAATGCCAACATAGCTGCAAGAGCAGTCATGATGACATCATGTAAAACAATAAGTGCTTTTCTAGAATAATGCTTCACCTTCGCTATTTCCATCTTTTCCTACCCCTATATTACTATTTCATAATGCTTTTAATTGGTTTTTTTGATGTTTCTTCTTCTGGTTGAATATTATACTGTTCTAAAAATTTTTTTATTCCTGTTACAACATAGTCAATATTATCTAGATCAATATTTTTATCATTGTAAAATTTGTTTTCAAAGAAAAATTCTTTTTCTTTCGCAGAAGGATATGCTCTGATTGCTACATGATGTAGTTTTTCAAAAGCGATATAATCGGATTTGTCTTTCTTTGTATCTTCACGATAATTAATTTTTGCCTTATCAAATTTTTTTGCTTCTAATGATTCTTTTACTTCATCAATAAACTTTGTTTCACGGAAATAATCAAAAACAAAATTTCTTCCTTGACCAATTTTATCGATAAATATTATTTTTTTATCTAAACTAATTAGATTGTCTTTTTCCATTTGCTTATACATTGCTTTTGCTCCAAGAAATCCCTTATAGTGATTATCTAAGAAAACATAGGCTATCGTATTGTTTGCCGTCTTTACTTCTTTTATTAAATCAAGTAAGCATATAATACCACTAGTTGTATTAAAATTGAAGCGTTCTCCACCACCAAGACAACCAAAACTATAAATTGCTAATAAGATAAAAGGAATAGCCAAATAGAAAAACTTTGGAAATATAATAACTAGAAGAATAGCTAGTAAAATAGAAGTTATTGACAAAATTATATTGCTGAATGGTGCTTTCTTAGTCAAAAAAGCAGGCATTTTAACTGGCGTATCATAATAGGTAGCAATGATGTACTTGGCTCTTCTAATATCACCAATTAAAATGTTTTTTTGCCCTTTGAAACGAGGATAGTTTTCACTTCTTAAACCTAATTCTCCTGCGCGTTCAAAAACAAAATCACGAAATTTTTTCTTGTTGTTTTGACTTAAACGATTCTGATAAAAAATTAAATCTTCAAAGTTTTTCTTGCTCATTTCTTACCTTCCCATTGTTTTTATTTCTTGTTTTATCATTTCAACAAATTCCTTAATCGCAACTGTAGTTGTTGTATTCGATCCATATTTACGATAAGTAATTAAACTGTCTTTTACTTCATTGTCTCCACAAACCAATTGATAAGGGATCTTCTTAGTTTGGGCTTCGCGAATCTTATAGCCAAGTTTTTCTTCTCGATCATCAACCTCGCATCGAACATTTTCGCTGAATAATAAGTCTTTCAATTTTTTTACATATTCCATGTGATGTTCATTGCTTACAGGGATTAATTTCACTTGAACAGGGGCAAGCCATGTTGGGAATGCTCCACCAAAATGTTCTGTGATAACACCAATAAATCGTTCAATTGAGCCAAATAAAGCACGATGTAACATAACTGGACGTTTCTTCTCCCCATTTTCATCAATGTATGTTAAGTCGAATCTTTCTGGTAAGTTCATATCCAATTGAATGGTACCACATTGCCAAATACGATTCATGGAATCTCTTAATTTAAAGTCCAATTTAGGACCATAGAAAGCGCCATCTCCTGGATTAATTTTATAATCACGGCCTACTGAACGGCAAGCATCCGCTAAAGCAGCTTCTGCCTTATCCCATATTTCAATAGAGCCAATATATTTCGTTTCTGGTCTTGTTGATAATTCAATATGGTAAGAAAGGTTGAATACAGAATATACTTCTTCAAACAACTTAATTAAACTACCTACCTCAGCAACGATTTGATCTGGACGCATGAAAATATGAGCATCATCCTGAGTAAAATTACGAACTCTAAATAGTCCATTTAAAGCTCCACTTGCTTCATGACGATGAACTAATCCTAATTCTCCCACCTTTAAAGGAAAATCTTTATAAGAATGCAAACTATGCTTATAAACCAACATTCCTCCTGGACAATTCATTGGCTTAATTGCAAATTCATGTTTGTCTATTTCTGATGTATACATATTTTCTCGATAGTTCATCCAATGCCCTGAGATTTCCCATAACTCTTTATTCAACATAATTGGTGTTTGAATAAATTGATATCCTTCACGAGTATGTACTTTATACCAGTAATCTTCTAGTTGTTTTCTTAGAACCATTCCTTTTGGTAACCAGAAAGGAAAACCAGGTCCATATTCGCTAAGCATAAACAATTCTAATTCACGGCCTAATTTACGATGATCTCTTGCTTCCCGCTCTTTTAGATTCTCTAAGTGCTTATTTAATTCTTCTTCTGTAAAGAAGCAAGTACCATAGATTCTTTGTAATTGTTCGTTTTTACTATCACCACGCCAATAAGCACCACTTACCGCTAATAGTTTACAAAATTTTAACCATTTTGTGCTAGAAACATGTGGCCCACGACATAGATCTCTAAATCCAGCATGTTCGTAACAAGTGATGATTTCCCCTTCAGGAAGTTCAGTGATAATTTCTACTTTATATTTATCGTCTTTAAATAATTCCAATGCTTCTTTTTTAGATACTTCCATTCGTTTAAATTCAAAATCTGAAGCAGCAAGATGTTTCATTTCTTTTTCAATCTTCACTAAATCTTCTTCTGTAAATTTAATACCCTCTCCAGGATTAATATCATAGTAAAAACCTTCTTCAATCGCTGGCCCAACGCCAAAACATGCTTGAGGATATAGTTTCTTTACTGCACTTGCTAATAAATGACTACAAGAATGATTTAAAACTTCTTGAACTTCTGGATTTTCTTTTGTAATTAATTCTAACGTAGCATCTTCTTCAATTGGACGTTTCATATCCCATAATACGCCATTTATTTTAGCGCAAATTGATTTCTTCGCCAAACTAGAAGAGATACTACTAGCAATTTCCAATGCGTTGATACCTTTATTAAATTCTTTCATACTACCATCTAAAAATGTAATTTTCATAGTTGTTACTCCTTATCTTAATTTTAACATTTTTTTCTTTTTTTTACAATCCACAATATAAAAAAGCCCTTTGCTTATGCAAAGGACTGTGTTTTACAGCGGTACCACCTTAATTCAAACAATAATTGTTTGCTCTTAAATCTATTAACGCTAGACTCACGGATTATTTTCATAATCGGCTCCACGATAGTAATCATTAAGATTTATTAGTAGTTTTCACCATTCTACCTCTCTAAGAATAAATTGATTCAATGATCGTGTTCGTATCAAAGCCTTTTATATATTATATAGCGATATTATTATTTCGTCAATACTTATCGCGCAATAACATTTACTTTTATTGTACATGTTTGCGTTGGATCAGTATTTAGC
>JAEZSA010000060.1 GCA_023422115.1 Bacillota bacterium
TTCTTTAGGCATACCAACAAGTACTGCAAGAGCGAGCAATGTCATAGGTGGAGGAGATTTCTCAAACGATCGAATCATCCCTGATTGTTATCGCGCACTGGCCGGCAAAAAGCCTTTAGTGATTCGCAATCCTCAATCAACAAGGCCATATCAACATGTTTTTGAACCTTTGATTTGCTACTTAGTGATTGCCCAAAAACAATACGAAGACAAGTCTTATGCTGGAGCATACAATGTCGGTCCTAATTCCGATAGCTTTGTTAACACTAAACTTCTCGTTGAAAAATTTAAGCTACATGCTTCTGATTTTGAATATCGCATCGAATCAGATGGAGGCCCTCATGAGGCTGCCTTCTTATCATTGGATAATTCAAAGATTAAAAAAGTGTTTGGTTGGTCTCCATTAATGGATATCGGAAAAGCAGTTAAAATCACCGCTGAATGGTACAAAGCCTTCATCAATAAGGAAGATATGATTGGAGTTACTGATAAACAAATCAAGGAGTATTTTGGCGTATGAAAAAAGTTGTAGTCACTGGTGCTTCTGGTTTTGTTGGTTCAGCTGTTATTAAAAATTTATTGGAAAGAGATATTAGCGTCTTGGCGTTAGATGTTGTCGATGATCCTTCTTTTAGACTTCCTTTAGCGAATCCCAAATTGATATATAAAAAATGCGATATTTTTCAAATAGAAGAAGTTAAAAAGCATCTTTTGAATGGTCATTTTGATACTTTTTATCATTTCGCTTGGATTGGTTCAGCTGGTCCTCTTAGAGAGGATATGGATGTACAAATCAAAAATGCGACTGGTACAGTTGAATTATTAAAATTAGCTCATGAATGCAATATCAAAAAATTTATTTGCGCGGGAACCATTATGGAATTTGAAACATTTTCTGCCATATACGCTCAGGACAATAAACCACAAATGTCATATATCTATGGGGTTGGAAAACAATTAGCCCATTTACTATGTAAACCAATCGCTAATAAGGTTGGAATTGACTTGGTATGGGCCTATATTACCAACGCTTTCGGTGTTGGTGAAAAGTCCCCTCGCCTAATAAATTCAACAATTAGGAAATGCATAAAAGGTGAACCGCTTGAGTTTACAAGCGGAACTCAAAAATATGATTTCCTTTATATTGACGATGTGGCTGAGGCATTCTATTTACTCGGTGAAAAAGGAAAAGCAAATAAGTCATATGTTATCGGATCAGGAAAAGCAGGACCGCTAAGAACGTTTTTAGAAAAAGCCGTTCGTATGTGTGATGCTAATGCCAAGCCATTGTTTGGGAACATGTCATTCACCGGAACTGATTTAGACATCAATGTTTTTTCAACTAAAGAGTTACAAAATGACTGCGGTTTTGAACCTAAAATTTCTTTTGAAGAAGGCATAAAAAGAACATTTGAGTGGTTGAAAAAAGAGGAAGCATAATGGTACAGAAATTTTCTTTCGAAAAATTAGAACTTGAAGGTGCGTATTTGATTAAACCTTTTTTTGCTTCGGATATAAGAGGCGGGTTTTTAAAAGATTATTCCAAGGATCTTTTTAAAGCCAACGGAATTGACTATGAACTGAGCGAAGTGTTCTACACAATCTCACATAAAGGGGTTATTCGTGCTCTTCATTTTCAGGAAATAAACCAACAGCCGAAGCTTGTTAGGTGTGTTTCGGGAAAAGTTTTCGATGTCATTGTTGATATGAGACCAAATTCGCCAACTTTTAAAAAGTGGTTAGGTTTTTATCTATCAGCCGATAACATGGACGAGTTGCTTATTCCCGCTCATTTTGCTCATGGATATTTAGTTTTAGAAGACTCAATAGTTTCTTACAAATGCGCCGCTCCTTTTGATGGAGCAAATGACAGCGGAATTATGTATAACGACCCTGACATTAATGTCACATGGCCATTTGAAGAAATTGGAGGAAAAGGCAATTTGATCATTGCAGACAAAGACAAAAGCCTTCAGTCTTTCCAAGAATATATAAAGCGAGGATGCAAATAATGAAAAAGAGAATGCTTTTTATCGCTTCTATGCCTTCTGAAAAATTCCATTTCGATGGGGAAAGAAATAAATCGGGAGATGTTTTTTCTTGTTTAAAACAAATGAATTTTGACATCGATGTAATCGATTACACAAAAAATAAATACCTCCAAACAATTAAATTGATTTGGAAAGCAATGTTTAAAAAGTACGATGTTATTTTCGTTTCAAAGTGTGTCGTTGGTGGAACAATTGCTCTACATCAAATACTAAAATTTGGCAAAAAGATTAATCGAAAGAACATTTACTTTTACCTTATTGGCAATGGTTTTGAAGGCTTTGATGATAAAAAGTATTACAAAGATGATTTGAAGAAATGCCAAGCCGTTATTGTCGAATCATCAGATGTCGTTAAATCACTCGCCGAACACGGAATTGTGAAGACTCATATCTTCCCATGTGTCAAAAAAGAATATGTTCTTAAGCCAACTCAAAAAGACTACTCGAAAGATGAACCTTTGAAACTAATCTTCTTCTCTCGAGTTATCAAAGACAAGGGTGTCTTAGACGCAATCGAAGCCGTTAAAAAATTGAATCAAGATAAGATTAAATTTACATTAGATATTGCGGGAGGATACCCAGAAGAAGACCCAGCGCATAAAATTGCTGAAGCAGAAGCAAAAAAATACCCATTTATTGTCTATTACGGAAAGTCTTTTCATATTTCGGGGATTGAATCCTATGAGAGATTACAACAATACGATCTTCACACATTTCCTTCTCATTTTTTTCAAGAATGCGCTCCAGGATCAATTCTCGATATGTTTATTGCAGGAGTTCCAACTATCTCTTCGCTTTTTCCAAATGCTTTAAATGTGATGAACGAACGAAATTCTTATTTCTTTGGTTTCAAAGATTTTGATGATTTTGTTGCAAAACTTGATTACATTTACGCTCACAAAGATGAACTCAACGCCAAAAGAATCGAATCAAATAAAGAAGCACAAAAGTACTTTCCGGCAACTTTTATTAAGTTTGTTGGAGACTTGTTTAATAAGGAGAATGTATGAAAGGTATAATTTTAGCT
This sequence comes from Bacillota bacterium, assembly GCA_023422115.1. GTDB lineage: Bacteria > Bacillota_I > Bacilli_A > ML615J-28 > CAG-698 > JAAYBG01. Next base: position 3,079 of record JAEZSA010000060.1, read on the forward strand.
GGTGGAAGCGGAACACGCCTATATCCACTTACTCTCTCGGTTTCAAAACAACTCTTGCCTGTCTATGACAAGCCGTTAATTTACTATCCTTTGAGCATACTAATGCTCGCCGGAATTAGAGACATACTAATCATTAGTACTCCGACTGATTTGCCAAGATTTAAGTCACTTTTTGGTGACGGCAGTGATTTTGGCATGAGACTAGAATACAAAGAGCAACCATCACCAGATGGTCTTGCTCAAGCTTTTATTCTTGGAGAGGACTTCATCGGTGGTGATGCCGTGGCTATGGTGCTTGGTGATAACTTATTCTATGGTGGCGGAATTAGAAAAAGACTTCTGGCTGCTGCTGATAAAGCTGAAAAAGGTGTTGCTACGATTTTTGGATACTTTGTTAGTGATCCTGAGAGATTTGGGATTGCGGAATTTGATGAAAATTTAAATGTGCTTTCGATTGAAGAGAAACCAAAGAATCCAAAGTCCTCTTATGCAATTACTGGCCTCTACTTTTTCGATAATAAGGCCTCTGAATATGCAAAGAACGTAAAGCCATCCATTCGAGGCGAATTAGAAATAACTGATGTTATTCAACAATACCTCGATAAGAATAAATTAACCATCGATCTATTAGGTCGTGGATTTACTTGGTTCGACAC
>JAEZSA010000071.1 GCA_023422115.1 Bacillota bacterium
ACCCAATACAATGGCTCGTTCCATTTGGTCAATAAATTCTTTTGCTTCTGGACTAGAAAAACTAGTCACGTCTTTTGGATTTACCATATTAATCTGAACGAATTCTGGGAAAATGTATTTAATTACATTAAAGTATTCATCATACTTTGGTCCATTCCAAGTCAGATTTCCAAATGTATAGCTCCCATAAATATCGCCAATGTTTTCTGTTAAAATGAATTTATCTTTCCCATAGGTTTTGATTTTTTGGTGAAGTTTTGCTAGGACATCTAAATATCCTTTGTTGAAATCTCCGATGTGTTTATGAGAATGTTCTTTTTGGTAACAAGGAAATGGCTCAGCAGAAGCTAATTGATCTAGATAGATTCCGGTTGTTCCATAACCTTTGATTAAGAACTCTGCGGTATCTAATAGGCGACTGGCCCATTCTTTGTCCGATGGACAAGAAACAGTGAAGCTCTTAGTCCCATAAGTTTCAATATAATTGTTCCCTTCTACATCCTTCATTGCCATTTGTTCTCCGACAGTAGCCGCATAATCACCACTTAGTTCAAAGATTCTAGCATTGATATATAGAGTTGGAATTCCTCCGTTTTGCTTCACATACTCTAAGCCACGAACAAAATCCATTGCTGACCCTAGATCCATATCAGGATAGTATTCTGGATAATCGGTATCAAAGCCACCACGATTCCATGAAGCGATAAACATATGATTTAATCCATATTTTTTTCCCTGCTCGTACATGGTTGGTATATTTTTAAAAGTATTTTGAATAATATTTCCTTGCCGTTTAAAATTATAGCATTGATTTAGTCCCCATTGATCATCCAAATAATCAGGATAATTATGAAATTGTAAATGAGGAGCTAAGTAATCACGATATAACTCTTTCGCGTAATGCCAATCTTTTGAATTGATACTAATAACATATTCGCCACTTTCGTAGGTTTCTTGCTTTACTAAATCATGATACTTCACATAACTTAAACCCATGAAGTTTTGTTTCGCTCCTACTTCTGCTACTACTCCCGTCACAGGAAAACTCAAATCATGCGATCCAAAATATAATCCACTGACCTCATTATATAAATACATGAAGGTCATCGAAGCCAAACCACAATAATTGATTTGACGATGATACGTGTCATAACTAGTTAAGCTTGTCTTGGCCCGCCAAAAGCTTTGATAATCTTCTTTTTTATAACGTTCTACTGGATTGATGGTTTTCTCTCCTGCATGATGAGGATAGATCAACACATTCTTTTGATAATCTGTTCCAAGTTGCAATCCATATAGATTAGGACCAACAATCTCGGTAACACGAAAATTCTTATCGCAGTTTTCTATGGCAAGTTTAATTTTTAATTGATCATTTTTATTACAAATGAAATTAATATCTGCATACACTTCAACAGTTCCAAACTTGACGTACAAAGAATCCTCTGTACTACTCAATAGGACTGGGTTACTTTGAATCACTTCATTCTCTAATAAACCTTTGATATAAAATAGTGGCATATCGACTGCATATTTTATATATTCATCGCCAGATTGTTTATTAAACAAGGAAGTAATTCTTAAACTTTGATAGTCCAATGAAAAAGAATAAAAATCATTTCCTAAATTAAGACTAGTAGCCATTTTTTTCATAGTTTTTCCACGCTTGATCGTTTAAGATTCCTGCATTTGGCATATGATTGGAAATATAAACACTTGGATTTAATCCTTTTTGAACAAGACTCTCTACCACTGCTGCTTGAAGGGCCCACACAATATAAGCGGCACCAATTCCACTAGATGGACAGATTCTTCGATTGATTACTGGTACTTCAACTAAAGTATCAGAAAAATTAGAACAATTGTCTAATACTATATCAGCTGCTTCAAATAATCGTTTTCCTGAAGGATGTTTCGATATCAGTTTTTCTGAGTATTCAATCGCTGTTAAAGCAATGGTTTTTACACCCATTTGTCGAGCTGCTAATGCTAGTTCGATGGGTAGTTTATTGTATCCAGAAACAGAACCGATTATTAAAACATCGCCTTGACGAATATTGGCTTGTCCTAATACAAATTGGGGAAAGCCATCGACCGTATCATAAGTAATTTTTTGGACACCCTCGCGACTACGGAATCTAGTAGGATTAGCAACTTCACAATTAACGCGAATGGGACGTAATGCCATCATTCCACCAGTTCTACCGATGCATTCGTGCATTAGCATGTGACCAGTGTCAATAATATGCCAAATTCCATTATTTGCTAAAGAGGTGGCGATGATTTCTGCTGCTTCTAAGATTTTTTCTTTTTGTGTTACTTCAATTTTTACTAAAACTTTTTTCATTTCTTCAAAGTATTGATCTATATACATCATTACACCTCAAAATTTATCTTATCAATATCAATGCCTTCATCGAACAATGTTTTTAAGACTGCGCCATAAATGACATCTAATTTATTTTCAATATAAAATAATTGTCCTCTACTAATTTCATCCACTTTTTGGCGAAATAAGTCCACAACAATGCTTCCCGCTTTATGAACACCACCGGTTAAGGCAACAGGTAAACGACGATTAGACCCACTCTTTAAATAAACGCGGTACGCTAAAGTCGCCATTTCTTTCGTTGCTTCATCTAAAATTCTTTTTGATGCTTCATCTCCAGTTGCTGCTAATTGACATACGAGTGGAGACAAGGAAGCTGCTTTTTCTCGTTGATTG
>JAEZSA010000041.1 GCA_023422115.1 Bacillota bacterium
CCCGCCGCTGTAGCAATTGCAAATGCAACTACTCCTAGACCTATGATCATTAATGTTTCTACAGATAAGAATGTTGTTGCATCTGTTGTTGCACCAACACAAATACCTAATAGAATGGTTACAATATACAATAAAGCATTTGATGCTGTTGATACTAAATTAGGAACAACACCAGATTCTTTAATTAGATTTCCTAGCATTAACATACCAATTAATGGTGCGCATGAAGGAATAATTAAAACTACAACTAAAGTAACTAAAATAGGGAATAAAATTCTTTCTAATTTAGATACATCACGTAACTGTTCCATTTTTACAAGACGTTCTTTTTTAGTTGTTAATAAACGCATAATTGGAGGTTGGATCACAGGAACAAGCGCCATATAAGAATAAGCAGCGATTGCAATTCCTGATAATAAATGAGGAGCTAGTTTACTTGTTAATAATATCGCTGTTGGTCCATCGGCACCACCAATAATACCAATTGATGAAGCTTCTTTTGCATCAAATCCTAATGCTAAAGCACCAAGAAAAGTAATAAAAATACCAATTTGTGCTGCTGCTCCCAGTATCATACTACGAGGATTAGCAATTAGTGGACCAAAATCGGTGGAAGCCCCAATTCCTAAAAAGATTAAGCAGGGATAAATTCCTGATTTTACTCCAAAATATAGCACTCCTAATAGTCCTGAATATTCACCTGTTTCTGCGTCTTTTACAAAGACTCCACTTCCTGGTAAGTTGACAAGCAACATACCAAAAGCAATTGGCAACAATAAATAAGGTTCAAATTTTCTAAATATCGCTAAATATAGCAACACTAAAGCAACTAGAATCATGATTACATTCTTCCATCCACCCTCGGCGAAGAATTGAGCAATTCCTGTTTCTAATGCAAACTTTTCTAACAATTCCCAAACCATATCTAATTACCCAATAACTACTAGTGGCTCTTGATTATTAACAGATTGTCCTTTATTCACTAATATTTGTTTTACAATTCCATCCGCTGGAGAAACTATTTCATTTTCTAATTTCATTGCTTCAAGAATAACTATAGGTTGTCCTTTTTTTACTACAGAACCTACTTCAACTTTAACACCTATAATAACACCTTGCATTGGTGCTTTTACAGTTGTTCCTTCACCAGAAACTTTTGCTGCTTCAACTACTTTAGGAGCAGGTTGTGCTGCAGGTTGAACTGGTTGAGTTGGCTGACTAGCAGCAACATTTCCAACTTGTTCGCTAACACTCTCTAGCTCTACTTCATATACTTTTCCATTTACTTTTACTTTATATACTTTCATTTCTAATTTCTCCTTAACTTATTTGCTTAATAGATACTAATCTAACATCTTTTTTAGTTTCTGAAGCATAGTCAATTGTTGCAATCAAAGCAGCAACCATCATATCTTCATCAGTAATATCTTCGATTGTAAGAGGCTTTTTAGACACTTCTACTTGTTTTTCTTCAACATTCTCTTCTTTTTTATTCGCTAATTTTAGTAAATTCACACAAAGAATGATAACGACTAAAACTGCAAAAACAATTAAAATCGCAATTAGAGCAGGAGTTAATCCATCTAAGACACTAAAATTTTTAATTTCTTCTGGAGTGTATAATGCACCAAATAACATCTTTTTCACCTACCCTATATACAGATTGATTTCAACTGTTTCTTCTTTTGGTTTGTACTTGTTTTCTAAGAACTTCACCGCAACATTTTCAAAAAGAGCGCATGTTAAAACATCTTCATCAGATTTTACTAAGTCTTTATATTTTTCCTTTAATTCTTCGAATTGAGGAGCTAAATCATCAGCTGGACGATGAGTAATAATTTTTGCATTACCACCATTGATAATTTTCTTCAAAATTTCAGGATCTACTGGAGCTGGAGTTTTGCCATATAAACCCCTAACATATTCGTTAATTTCTTTTGGTACCATCTTATATCGTTCACCAGTCATTACATTCATAACGGCTTGTGTACCAACCATTTGTGACAATGGGGTAACTAGTGGTGGGTAACCTAAATCTTTACGAACTCTAGGAACTTCACGAAGAACTTCTTCATATTTATTCATAGCACCCTGATTCTTCAATTGACTCATTAAATTTGAAAGCATTCCACCAGGAACTTGGTATTTTAAAATACTTGGATTTGATGTCATTGCTTTTGGATTTAATTCACCGCTAGCAATATAGCGATCTTTAACTTTTGTCATCTTGCTAGCTGCTTTATCAAGCATTTTAATATCCATATTAGTGTCATATTTTGTTCCAGCAAGCGCATAAACGAACGCTTCTGTAGAAGGTTGACTTGTTCCTCCACTTAATGGTGATAAAGCTGTATCAATAATATCTACTCCTGCTTCGATTGCTTTCATGTAAGTCATTTCAGCAATACCGCCAGTACAGTGAGAATGTAATTCGATTGGTAGTTTTGTGTTCGCTTTTAATTTTGATACTAATTCAAAAGCATCATTTGGTAATAATACTCCTGCCATATCTTTGATACAAAGCGAATCAGCTCCCATAGCCTCGATTTCTTTTGCTAGTTCAACAAAATAAGTTACCGTATGAACTGGACTTGTTGTGTAGCTTAAAGCGATTTGGCAATGACCACGGCCGAATACTTTTTTCCACTTGTTTGTGCTATCTACAGCACATTTTAAATTTCTTATATCGTTCAAGGCATCAAATATTCTAATAATATCAATACCATTTTCAATTGATTTCTCAACGAATTTATCAACAACATCATCTGCATAATGTTTATATCCTAGAATGTTTTGTCCACGAAACAACATTTGTAATTTTGTGTTCTTACAAGCTTTTCTAATTTCTCTTAATCGATCCCATGGATCTTCATTCAAGAAACGAATACAAGCATCAAATGTCGCCCCACCCCACACTTCAAGTGCATGATAACCAGCTTGATCCAATTCTTCTAGCGCACTCAACACCTCTGGTGTTGTCATACGAGTAGCGAATAAGGATTGATGACCATCTCTAAGGCAGGTGTCTACAATTTTTATACCCATGTAAATGTTCTCCTTTATTTTAATTTAGACCACTATTAAAAAATAGTGGTCTGTTTAGTAACTTAAATTTCGTTTGCAACTTTTTCAATTGCTTTTAAGGCTTCTTCTGGAAGTTTTTCTAAACCTTCGCCATTCTTAACATTATTTAATCTATCTAATAATCTAGCTTTTACCATTTCAAGATATTCTTTATCCTCAAAGTTTGGTAAGAATCCTTCAATTGGTAAATATTCCAATGCGCTGAAAGGACCAAACTTTTCAAATTTTGCTTTATCATTTACGATATCTTCAATTAAACCTAATGTTACTTTTGGAGTAATTTTCTTTTCAAAATAAGCACCATTTTCCTTTTGAACATAGAAACCAGTGTTAATAATATAACAATCAACACCCATGTCTTGGAATAATGATTTGAACTTCTTATAATCTTCTGCTAATGCATATAATCTGAATGGATTTGCATAAGGAACGATAACTAGAGCATTTGGATCTTCACCAGGACGATATTCAGCTGTTGTTCTCTTTGTTGCCAGAGTAGCACCCATTACTGAGCCTAGTGCTGCGTCATTTACTTTTAATACTGGAGGTAATGTATTATCTTTCATAATCCAGAAAATAGCATCGCATCTGTGATTGAATTTATATTCACGATTGCTTGCAGCAAATTTAGATTTTACTGTACGGCCATTACCACACATAACGTCTTCTGTTACTAAAACAACTTTACCATCTTTATCAAGTGTTGCACCGCAGTTTTGTACAGTTACAAAATATTTATTTTGTGGGTTTGTTAATGGATAATCTTGTGTCTTATCAAAATAAGATTGCTCCAAGCAAATTGATGAAGCATCTTTATTAGAAATAATAAAGGCATCATCATGTAATACTGTTGTATCCATTTTCCCATTATGATCTGATAATGTGATTGTAGATTTACCTGAACCAGATAATCCAAACACACCGATAACTTTTTCCTTACCTTTGCCTAAATTGAAACGCTTTTGACCACCATGACAAGCAGTATAACCATTTCTACCAGCGATTGTCCAAGAAAGTGTTAATGTTCCCTTCTTAAATTCACCAAAATATCTCATTCCTAATAAACAAGCACAATTATGATCTGCATCAAATAAAGCTAGTCCTTTAGGGAAATCTTCAGTATACATATCAGGATCAGCATAGACAAAGATATCGCCTTCATCTAATAAAACTGATTCATTATACAACTTAGTATATTCTTCATTTACGATTTGGAAATTCATAAGCCAAGAATATAATGTGTTTTCATATCCTTCTGGTACTAATAAATGAGCTTTTACCATGAATTCTTTGTCTAAACCGATATAGGCTTGAGCGTGATACATTTTCTTATCTTTCGATTTGAAAATTACTTCTCTTGTTAATGAAGCAAACTTATCTACATTAGTCTTATCCACTAATCTACGTAATGGAGCTTGACGACCTGTAATGTTGCCATCATTAAATAATAATACATGGGCATCTTCAGGCAAACCCAATTCCTTTGCATTTGCTACTTTTTGATCAAGAACGACTGTTCCTGAAGCATTCTTCGCTAATTCATAAGCTTGAGCCATTGTCTTTACTTCAACAACATTATTTCTTAAAAATGCTGCTTCTATAGTAGTACGAATTCTACTATAAAGTTTTGGTGTTTGAGCGCCAATCTCTTCAATTGGCAAGTAACTTTTTGTTGCCATATAAATCCTCCTTTGGCATATATGTTTTATTTTTTAAAACCTAACTTAAGTATTTTTTTTGCTTTTTTTAAGGGCATTTAAGATGTCCCGAAAGTGTACGCAGTATTTTAACATATTTTATCAAAAAATGCAATGTTTTTGTTTATATTCATGGTCTTGTTAGTCGTTTTCATGAGTTTCTTTTTACTATTTATTTATTTTTATTTTTCAATAAAAATGATATAATAATATCAATAGAAGAAAGGAAACAATGTTATGGATAATGCGATTAACGATGCTTTAACTCTTTATAAGGAATATCAAAAACAAACTCTTGCCAATCATTTTGTTGATTTTATAATGAGTTGGGATTCTGAAACTGAAGCTCCTAATGGATGCTTTCAAGCAAGAGAAAGACAAATGGAAGTTTTGTCCACTACTCAATACAAACTAAATACAAATCCAGAATTAATCACAGCAGTACAAACACTTTACAATAACAGAACTTCTCTTGATGAAATACTATCCCACGAAATTGAAATTGTGAAAAAGAATATCGATAAAATTGTCAAGATTCCAATGGAGGAATTTGTTGAATTAAACACACTACTAGCTAGCAGCCAAAATATATGGGCAAAAGCTAAAACAGAAAACAATTATGAATTATTCAAACCGACATTGAAAAGGATTATTGAACTACTAAAACTTTATATTTCTCACTTAGAGACACCAGAGTTAAAAGGATACAATATTCTTCTGGATGAATTTGAACCAGGATTTACTATAAAAGATTATGATTGCTTTTTCGACACTCTAAAAAAGGATTTGGTTCCTTTTGTGAGAAAAGTAGCATCAAAGAAGCTTGAATACAACGCCAGTTTTATTCACCAGACTTATCCAAGAGATGGTCAAAAGAAATTTGTAACAAAATTAATGGACGTACTGTGTTTTGACCATAATCACGGTTTAGTAAAAGAAAGCGAACACCCATTCACTTCCGGCTTTGGAACATCCGATGTTCGTTTCACTGTTCACTATTATGAAAATTTATTAACATCTGCTATTTTTTCTGCCATTCATGAAATGGGCCATGCCACTTACGAAATGCAAGTAAATCCCGAACTCGATCTAACTTTGTCTGGGGGAGGAGTATCCATGGC
>JAEZSA010000055.1 GCA_023422115.1 Bacillota bacterium
CACCTAAAGTTACTACGCTTAGCGCTTGTGTTTGACCACGAGTAAATAAAGCAGAACCATGCGTTCTTTCTAAAATATCTACTCTTGAAGATAGGGGTCTAATCTCATCAACACGACGACCATCAGGGCGCACTTTATCTTGTGTGATTAAACGACGTACTTCCATGGCAACGATGTATTCTAAGACTTCTTTTACAAAACTAATTTTCTCTGCAAAATCATCATCATGTTTCCATGCTTCTGTTAATTCATCGACTACTTTTTCATTGATTTCATCGATACGATGATATCTTTCTAATTTATCTTCAATAACTACAGCATTCAATAAATCTTTTTCTGCTTTGTTACGAACTAATTGATTGATATCCTCAGGAACTATTCGCAATTCAACATTTACTTTTGCTTTTCCTATTTCTGCTTGAACTGCATTTTGGAAGGCACAAAGACGTTTAATTTCTTCATGACCAAATAGCAATGCTTCCAACATTTCTTCTTCAGAAACTTCTTTTGCTCCAGCTTCTACCATATTAATGGCATCCATAGTACCAGCAACAATTAGGTTAATGTCTGATTTATCTAGTTCTTCAGCCGTTGGATTAATAATTAATTTTCCCTCAACACGGCCAACAATAACACCTGCAATCGGTCCATTAAAAGGAATATCAGAAATTACCAATGATAATGATGCGCCTAGCATGGCTGCCATTTGGCTAGAACAATCAGGATTCGCACTCAAAACGGTATTAATAACTTGAACTTCATTACGGAAACCTTCGGCAAACAAAGGTCGAATTGGACGATCGATTAATCTTGATGTTAGTGTTTCTAACTCAGTTGGACGACCTTCACGCTTTAAAAATCCCCCAGGAATTTTTCCTGCTGCATATAATTTTTCTTGATAAAGCACAGTTAAAGGGAAGAAATCCCCTGTTCCTTTCTTATCACTAAAAACGGCAGCTGACAACACAGCGGTGTCATTAAAACGTACCAAGACAGCTCCATTGGCTTGTTTGGCTAATTCTCCAACTTCTACAATAAATTTCCTGGAACCCTGTACGTACTCAAATACTCTTTTTTCACTCATCTATTTTATTTCTCCTTTATGATTAAAAAGGGCATAATTACCTTGGTATATAAGCCAATGGTACATAATACCCCTTTTTTTTGTTACTTTCTTAAATTTAACGCTTTAATTAATTCACGATAACGAGCAATATCTTTATTTCTCAAATAATTCAATAAATTACGACGATGACCAACCTTTTTCAATAATCCTCTACCAGAATGGAAATCATGGATGTGATCTTTTAAATGATCATTCAAACGATTGATTTCTGCTGTTAGAATTGCGATTTGAACTTCAGCGGAACCTGAGTCGCCTTCTTTTCTCCCAAACTTAGCAATAAGTTCGGCTTTTTGCTCTTTTGTAATACATGACATGTTTTTGTCCTCCTATATTAATATTTTTAGCCAAGAACCCAGAGAGACGTTGGAGACTCGTTGCTCAGAGTACTAGGACTTACATATTATAACACATACTAGAAAATAAGTAAATCATTTTTTATATCTTTTTCAATACATCAAGTAAGCATTTACCAGCTAGTTGCGAACAGCGAACGAGATTTTGTTCATATTCACTGATTGTTCCTCCGATGATATCAGAGATGACTCTTAAACTAGCAAAGGCATACCCCAGATGATAACAGCTTTGCGCAAAGGCAGTGGACTCCATATCGAGAGAAATGACCTGTTCTTTCGAAAAATGCTTGTTGATGACTTGGCCAATCGCTTGATGATCCGTAAAAAACAAATCTCCAGTTAGAACCATCCCCACTTGATTGGTAAATTCTTTTGCGATGTTGATGAAAGCTACATCTCCCTGAAAATAAGTGGGGCATCCAGGAATTTGCCCATAAACATAATGAGAAAAATGAGTGGCATCAGCATCATAATAGGCATATTTAGAAAATGTTACGACTTCTCCAACTTTTACTTTTCCACTCACCCCTCCAGCAACACCAATATTAACGATTAAATCTAAACTTGGAAATTGATTGACTAAGGTTGTGATCAGAACTGCAGCAGCTACTTTTCCTACCCCGGAAGTCGTCATAATAATTTGCTGATTAGCATATTCACTCACCCAAAAAGGATATCCATTTTTCTCTATTTTGTTTTGATATCCGATTTTTTGAATCAAATACTCTATTTCGACCGCCATCGCACCTACAATTGCAATCATCATATGAAATCTCCTATTCGTTCTCTCGTTGCTTTTATATCTTCTTTGATTTGATCAATCAATTCTTCTAAATTAGCGAACTTCTTTTCTTCACGAAGGAAAACAAGAAAGTCAACAGAAATCCATTTTTGGTAAATGTCATCAGCAAAATCAAGAATATGAACTTCAAGCCGTGGTTCTAATAGGTATTTCACGGTAGGATTATGACCGATGTTACATACTCCAATATGCTTTTTCTCATCCACAGTCACGATTACAGCATAAACCCCTTCTTTTAATGATTGATATTCTTCTGATAGATTGATGTTTGCCGTGCGAAATCCCATTTTTTGACCAATTTGATTTCCCTTATCTACGATTCCGGAAATGTTATAAGGTCTACCTAACATCTTGTTTGCTTTTTCTAAGTTTCCTGATAGTAATTCTTGGCGAATCACATCAGAAGCAAAACGTTCTTGATTCATCAATTGTTCGGAAATGACTTCAAGAGGAAAACTTTTCTGTAAATCGGTAGTTGTTCCCTGTCCGTATTTTCCATAGCGATAATCGTAACCAACAATAATCTTTACTAAATTAAACTTCTTAAGATATTTATCTTCAAAATCAAGAGGTAATGTATGACTGATTTTTGTTGTGAAGGGAATTAAAATCAAAAAATCAACTCCCATTTGTTCTAAGAAGTTTTTTTTCTCCGATAAAGGAGTTAAGTAGCCTTCATTTTTACGTTTTTTTAAGACATAATCAGGATGCGGGTCAAAGGTGATGACCGCGCTCTTTGCTTGTTGTTCTTTTGCTATTTGTACGGCTCGTTGAATTAGTTTTTGATGTCCTAAATGAAGACCATCAAAGACTCCTAAAGTAGCAACCAACTTTCCTAATCGATATTTTCTTCGTAAATCTAAGCGAATTAATTCCATACGCGTTCTGCCCTATATTCCTTTTCATCCTTTTTATAGATAGCAACTAATCGATTTTGATATTCTAATACAACGAGATCGCTATCGGCGAATGTTTCTTTGTTTGATAATGTCATTCC
>JAEZSA010000125.1 GCA_023422115.1 Bacillota bacterium
TACAACAGCAGCGTTTGCTGATTTAACGGATTGGTGGGCAAAAGTAGTAAAATTTAAAGATGTAATCTTATATTCAGGTATGGGAATTTATATGGCAGAAACCCCCGGATCTAACTATTCTTGGGGAAAAGATTATAAAGAAGCCTATAATCAAATTCTTTACTCTACGCGACAAAAAGCAGTTCAAGGAACAGTATTTTATAATTACACTTATTTAAAACGCAGTTACTTAGGAGATCAATCGACTTTATATGGTCGAGGAATGAAATTAATTAAAGAAGAGATGTTTACAAACCCAGCAATTCTTCCTGAGATTGTTTCCATGCCAGCGATAAAACTACCAGATGTTACCAATCTAGAGGTAGTAAAGACAGATGAAGGAAATCGAATTACTTTTAATGCAGTGGATAATGCAAAGAGTTATATTCTTTATCGGGGAGAAACTCCAATGGACTTCACAACCCAACAAGTATTTAAATTGGTGGGTCCTAATGCAGTGGATGGAAAGATTGAAATTTTAGATGCCAATGCTGGAGAAGAGCAATATGTATATGGTGTAAAAGTAATGTCACACACCAATACTTTAAGTGATGGTGTTGACTTTGGGATGTTGGAATTTAATGTAAACTTCACAGATGAAGCAGGAAATTTCCTAACAACAGTAAAGGTTCCTTATGGAAACACAGCAACAGCTCCAACAGCACCAGAAAAACCAGGAGCAACCTTTATTGGTTGGAGCCGGGATATTACTTCTGTAAAATCAGATTTAACTGTTTCCGCAAAATATAGTGATAGTACCTTTAAAGTTACTTTCTATGGCTTGGATAATAAAATTTTAAAAACAGAGGAAGTCAATTTCCATGGTTCTGCGACTGAACCAAGTCCACAAGAAGAAGGTTATACGTTTATCGATTGGTCCCTTCCATTTGCTGATGTTATTTATGATTTGGAAATTTATGCAAATTATAGGATTAACATTTATAAGGTGGTTTTCAATGATCATGAAGGAAAGTTAATTACCGAAATTGAAGTTGAGTATTTACAAGACGCGCCAACGCCAACAGCACCGAAAAGAACAGGCTATATTTTTATTGGTTGGGATAAGGATGTTACAGCCATCAAGGATAACTTAACTGTGACAGCTATCTATGAAACAGAAAAATTCACAGTCACTTTCATTAACCAACTTGATAATTCTATCATTAGTAGTATTGAAGTTGATTATGGAACAACCTTGGTATATCCAACTCCTCCCGAAGTTCATGGATACAATTTTAGTGGCTGGAGTCAACAAGTTACAACAGTATATAACGATCGAACAATCGAAGCTAAATATAATCCTAATTTGTTTATGGTAACCTTTGTAGATTGGGATGATACGATTTTATCAGAAGAAATGTATCTATATGAAGAAGAAATCATCGAACCAGAAAAGCCTATTCGACCTTATCATGATTTTATTGGTTGGGATCAAGAATTTGATGATATCGCCAAAGATACAGTGATTAAAGCCATGTATCGTCCTTACACTTATATTGTAAAGTTCTATGGACCAAACAATGAATTACTTCATGAAGAAGAAGTTATTCATGGCGAAGCAGCATTAGGCTTTGAAGTTACGATTGAAGGATATAAATTAGTCTCTTGGGATACGGATTATTCTGAAGTTACAGAAGATTTAAACATTTATGGAACGTTTGAAGAAGTAAAAACAGGATGTAATGAATTAAGCATGGTAAATGTAATAGAATTATTATCGGTAGGTCTAATTATCTTTTTTTTCCGTAAACGATTCGAAATATAAAATAGCAAGACATTATCAGAATGAAAAAACTGATCATGTCTTTTTTCTTGAAATTGTACATGAAGCGGGATTGATAAAAGAACAAAATGCTTGTATAAAAGGGGTAAAAGTGGTATCATACTAATAGTAGTATGAAAGGATGTGACTCCTATTATGTTTAAAAGTTTATTTGATGCAGGATATAAAGAATTAAAGAGAGTTGAAAAAATTGCAAAGAAAATAGATGCATTACAAGAGGATTAAAAGAAATATTCCGATGAAGAATTAAAGGAAAAAACCATTATTTTTCGCCAACGCTTAAACAGTGGTGAAACACTAGATGATATTTTAGTAGAAGCATTTGCAACAGTAAGAGAAGCAGCAACAAGGGTGTTACATATGACACCATTCTTTGTTCAGTTGGAAGGAGCTGTTGCTCTTCATGGTGGTAATATTGCAGAGATGAAAACTGGTGAAGGTAAAACTCTTACCTCAACGTTAGTTGCTTATCTAAATGCATTATCAGGAAATGGCGTTCACATTGTAACAGTCAACGAATACTTGGCAGCTCGTGATGCTCGTGAAATGGGAGAACTATTTAAGTGGTTAGGATTAACTGTTGGTTTAAACTTGAGAGAGTTAAGCAGTGAGCAAAAGAAAGAACAGTATTTATGTGATATTACCTACTCTACAAATAACGAATTAGGGTTCGATTATTTACGTGATCATATGGTTATTTATAAGGAAAACATGGTTCAACGACCATTGAATTTTGCTATTATCGATGAAGTCGATTCCATTTTGGTTGATGAAGCTAGAACACCATTGATTATTAGTGGAGGAGCAAAAAATACAGGCAATTTATATAGCCAAGCAGATTTATTTGCGAAGGGTTTAAATAAAGAATCTGATTTTGAAGTAGACATTAAAACTCGACATGTTGTGTTTACTGAAAAAGGTATGGAAAAAGCAGAAAGATTTTTCGGTATTGATAATCTTTATGATGTGAAGTATGTTAATTTATTACATCATTTACACAATG
>JAEZSA010000135.1 GCA_023422115.1 Bacillota bacterium
GTTGAATACTTAAGTGGTAGTTTTTCTTTATTATTTCGCATGATCGTCCTCCATTTCCTGGATTAGATATTGCTCATAATACCATTTTTTATTTGTCATTAATTGTTCATGAGTTCCCCGTTCAACAATCTTTCCACCATCCATGACAATAATTTCGTCCGCGTGCTCAACGGCTGTTAATCGATGAGCTACAATGATTTTCATTTGACTTGCACAAGATTCTTTTAAATTATGCAAGATATTAGCTTCTGTCATACCATCAACAGCGCTCAAGGAATCATCAAAAATAATCAAATCACTATTCCGAAGCAATGCTCGAGCAATCGATAGTCTTTGCTTTTGACCTCCCGATAAAGTAACTCCGGCTTCTCCAACCATGGTATCTAGGCCGTCGTGTAAGAATGGTAAGTCCTTCTCAAAATCAGCCATTTTTACTACTTCATCGATAGAATAAATTGTCGCTGGAGATATTCCTAGTTTTAGGTTGTCTTGAACTGTTCGAGAAAATAACATATGTTCTTGAGGAACATATGCAATATTAAGGCGAACCGATTCTTTTTTATAACGATTGATCGGTTTTCCATTAATTAATATGTTTCCTGAAGTAATTGGAAATTGCCGTAGTAATTGTCTAACCAAAGTAGACTTTCCACTACCAGTTTTCCCAACAATTCCTAATGTTTTTCCTTTTTCAATTTGTAAATCAATATTTTCTATTGAATATTGCTGATCTTTCGGATATTTGAAAGACACATCGTGATATTCAATCTTATCAATCCCAACAAGTTCTTTGGCACAATCTTTATCTCTAATGGTTGGTTTTGCATCCAGTACTTCGTTAATGCGATCAAAAGATACTCCGCTTTGGGCAATGAAAGTAATTTGATTTCCCAATTGAAATAGTGGAGAAGAAAACATTCCCAAATAAAGATTAAAGGAAATCAAGTTCCCTACGGTAAAATCCATTTGATGAATAATCAGATAAGAGCCATAGGCAATGGCAATTCCCATACTGATTAAGGTAACAATACGAAAACTCGGCATAAAGACAGAACGCAATAATACAGATTTTCTTTCTATTTTATAAGCTAAAGTAGCACTATCATTTAATTTTTGTTCATCTTCTTTTTCCTTCACAAATCCCCGAACAAGCTTTGCTCCCGAAACACTTTCCATTACTTGATTATTTAAATGTCCTACTTGAGCTCTTACCTTGCGCCAGTTTTGTGATATTTTAGGTCTTAAGATAATAACAATTAAAAAGATAATGGGTAAGGGAATCACCGCAAGTAGTGTTAAGTTTAAATTGAGGGTAATCATTCTTGTTGATGAGATGATTAACATCATAATCGTATCAAACAGAGCAAATACCATATGAGTGGATACCCGTGAAACCGTTCCAACATCACTAGTTGCTCGACTAATTAAATCGCCAGCATAAATTTCTTCAAAAAAATCAGCATCTTGTTTAAAAAGTGTTGTTAGAAAATTATATCGCAAATTATAGAATAATTTATGCGTTAAACTACCTGTGAAATATCTTTTTAATGCTCCTGATAAATAAATAACAACAGCAATAACAATCATAGCGATGAATATATATAATACATAATCCTGATTTATTGTTTTACGATCAATTTGATCGATAATATCCCCTAAGAATTGAGCAGGTAACGTCACTGCATAAGTGAATAAAATCGTTAGTAGGATTATAAATAAATATTTAAACCAGTGCTTTTTAATAAACCAGTTTAAATCACGAAAAATTTTAAACATATCGATTCCTCTTTTTTTCTACTTAATAATATCAAGAACAATTTTATTCTTTTGAACAACCTCATTTGTAATTTCAAATGCTTGTTGTGTCATTTTTAAAGCGTTCTCTTCTTCTTTCCCATTGGCATAGATGATGGCAAGAATGTCGCCTTGAACAACAAATTTACCAACCTTACCAATTATTTTAATTCCAACACTAGGATCAATTTGATCCTCTTTTGTTTTTCTGCCAGCACCAAGAATCATCGCTGCATCCCCAATACTATGGGTATGAATCTTCTTTATATATCCTGATTTCTCACTCTTTACCGTGATGATCTTCTTTGCTTGAGCAAATAATTGATAGTCATTGATAACTTCAGGATTTCCACCCTGATAAATAATCATCTGGCGAAGCTTTTCCATTGCACTACCATCTTGTAATACTTGATTAATTTTTTGTCTTGCTTCTTGATTGTCTTTGGTAACTCCTGTCATCATTAACATCTCGATACATATTTCATGGCATAAAGCAGTAAAATCTTGGGGACCTCGTCCTTTTAGTGTTTCAATCACTTCAATCACTTCTAGGCTATTCCCTACTGCTTCACCCAATGGTTGATCCATATCGGTTAGCATGGCTACTGTTTTACGACCACAACTATTTCCAATATCGACCATTGCTCTTGCTAATACTTGAGCATCAGCTAAAGTTTGCATAAAAGCACCATCTCCCACTTTTACATCAAGAAGGATACTTTGAGCCCCGCTGGCTAACTTCTTGGACATAATAGAACCAGCAATTAATCCTACAGAGTCAATGGTTCCTGTGACATCGCGTAGGGCATATAGTTTCTTATCTGCTGGGGTAATGTTGGCTGTTTGACCCACCACAGCAATTCCAATTTCTTGAACTTGTTTAAAAAAGTTTTTGGGACTGATTGCAATTTGAAAACCAGGAATAGACTCCAATTTATCTAAAGTTCCGCCTGTATGACCTAATCCACGACCACTCATCTTGGCAATTTTCAAACCGCAAGCAGCGATAATAGGCGCTATTACTAAAGTTGTTTTATCTCCGACACCCCCAGTTG
>JAEZSA010000020.1 GCA_023422115.1 Bacillota bacterium
ATAATACGGTTGGAACGATTCATGGATTTGATGTTGAAATAAAAAGTGCGATTGTGAAGGAAGCAGTTGAAAAAAGAATTACATTTTTGAAAGAACACTTTACATAAATGATGAAGTTTTATAAAACATATTTAGATCATATAACGAAGAATTTGGTTACCCAAAAATCTTCACACAATTGAAAAAGCTGCCCTTTTATAATAAAGGTCTGATTTAGTTTTATCCCTTATGGGATTCATCTAGTACTCAGACTTATTTTCACCAGAGTTTATTAAGGGAAAGTTAGTAATTGTATTAAAATCCTCCTAGCAATCTAGGAGGATTTATTTTACTGATATTTTTCTAATAAAGCTGAAAATTTTGGATTTTGTCGTAATCTCTTGTTCGTTGAAAATTCATTTGTTTTGTGAAAATCAATTAACCACTGAATGTAATTATCTGCACCAATAGTTTGGAAAATGTAGTCATGTAAAACAAAATCTGTTTTGGCAGCAATTGTGGCAGCATTTGCTGCAGCATATTGGAGTTCTCTTATGGCAATGATGTCTTCGTCTCGATCTAGTAGATAAGAGATCTTTCCACAAAGTTCTCCATAAGTAACACTAACAATATAACTTAAAAATTCCCAATTTGGTTTGTTACTTAAGTCTTTTAGAGTCGTTGCATATGTACAAACCTTTGCTATTTTTTCATCCGTTGTCAAGTCTAGTTGATACCATATTGTTTTCACAACTTTGTTTGAAGCAAAAACGAGTAGTTCGATCATGTTTTTATTAATCCAATAGCGAAATTCTGGAGTATTCTTGGCAAATAGTTGTTCGGTTTTTTGCTCGCTTGATAAATACCAAGAAGGAAAACCTTTTAAAATTTCCAAAGCTCCATTTGTATTGCCTTTTGCATGTAGGAGTTTTGCTTTCATATTAATTGTATTTAATCGTAATCTTTCTTCGGAACAATTCTCTAGTAAAGTATTACAAATTTGCATGAATTCATCATGATGAAGATTTAAAATCTCGGGGTCATTGTCTGCAGATCCGCCAGCAACAAACCACATATAAAGATCCATAATTTGATAATCGTTGGGATATTCATTTCTTGCTTTTAAAATTAACGCTTTTGCTTCTTCAAACTTACCTATTTTAGATAATTCATGATATTTACTGATGATGTATTGAATTTGGGCTTCGACTTTGGTTTTATTATAATCCATAAGCTCATCAATACTAATTTCAAATATTTGTGCTAAAGGAATTATCATGGTAATATCAGGATAGGAATCATTTGATTCCCATTTACTTACTGCAGCACTAGAGATATTTAAAAGTTTTGCTAGGTTTTCTTGTGTCATTTCTTTGGCTTTTCTTAATCGTTTGATGTTGTCACCTAATTTAAGTTGCATAATATCATCTCCTTATTTTTATGACGGCCGATCACAGTACCATTATAACATTTAATTTTTCTTTTACTAGCGAATAACAGGAAACACGGACATAACTAAGAGTTAATAATATTAATTAACAGTAAATACAATTAAAAAGTCTTTAAAAAAATCCATTCTTTTTGTAGGCTTTTGTCATTTAATGAAAGAACCCATTTTGATTAAATTATATTCAGGATCAGCAATGTAATAAGTTCTCTGTCCCCATAGTTCTGTTTCTGGAGGTGAAACGCTGATTGCTCCTTTTGCGATTACTTTATGATACACAAGATCTACATCACGATAAAATGTAACCATCTTTTCCATATCTTGAACAAAGATACCAAAAACATCTAGTTTTATATCGAATTTCCTTTTATTTTTTTATGATTATAGTATAAAAAATAGTTTTATTTACAACTTTTTTACATTTCTTTACATATCTATGATATTTTATCAAACTTTAATTTAGTAAAATGGTAGTGTAAAAAAAGGAGGAATTATTTCATGAAGAAATTTTTTATTTATGCATTACTATTATGCTTTATGTTAGGTGTATCATTAGTGAGTACTGGATGTAAAAGCACGACAGAAGAGGTTATTAAGGTTTATACGAGAGATACTACCAGTGGAACAAGAGATGGTTTTTTCACAACAATTGGTTTTAGTGAAGCCACTACTGATAATACAAAATTAGGACAAGGATATGTGGAAGTGGATGGAAATGGATCAATGATTAGTGCTTTGAACAATGACGAATTTGGAATTGGTTATATTTCTTTGGCTTCTTTAGCTTCTTCTGGATTAAAGGGATTAAATTATGAGGGAATTGCTCCAACAGAAGCGAATGTGCTAAATGGTAGTTATACTTTGAAACGTAACTTTAATTATATCGTGCGTAATGAATTTGCTAGTGACAAAGAACAACAAATTGTTATTGCTTATTTAGCTTTTCTAACAACGAAAGATGCAAAAGCAACAATTCAAAGTAAAGATGGAATTGTTGAAGTGAAAAATAGTGATCCGACATGGGATGAAATCAAAGATGATTATCCCGTTTGTCAAGAAGACAATAGTAATATTACGATAACATTTGGTGGTTCTACATCGGTAGAAAAAATTGCAAAGGCATTGTCTAGTGAATTTTCTACAAAATGTGGTTACTTTAAGATTGAGCATAATCATACAGGATCGGGAGATGCCTATAAAAGAACACAAGGGAGTGAAAAAGATGGAGCTAACGCATTGCATATAGCTTTCTTATCACGAGAATTAAAGTCAACAGAAACAGCAGCCACAAATACTTCAGGAAAGATCTGCGTAGATGCTATTGTAACTGTAGTTAATAG
>JAEZSA010000054.1 GCA_023422115.1 Bacillota bacterium
GATAATAATAATATTGATTATTTTGCCACATATGGCACTGCTTTAGGTGCATTTCGTCATAAAGGTTTCATCCCTTGGGATGATGATATTGACTTAGGAATGACAAGGGACAACTATAACCGCTTTCTTAAAATTGCTAAGCAGTTGGAAAATGAGCATTTTATTATTCTTGGTCACCATTTTTCAAAGCACATTGAGCATGGATTGACAAAAATTGGACTTAAAGGAACATATTGTCCTCAGCGATGCCTTAAAAAGAATTACGATACTCATTTTCACATTGATATCTTTCCTTATGATTCCGTGCCAAGTGACCCCCATAGAGCTAAAAAAATTGCTCGTCAAACCCAAAGAATAAAGAATAACCTATATTTTAAGACAAGAGAAAAATCTTCAACTAAATTGAAGAGCCTTATCTTATTCTTATATCAAGCGATTTTATCTCCTTTTTCTAGTAGATATCTAGCAAAAAAATTAGATCGTTTAGCTCAAAAATATAATGAAACCGAACCATCTTCAAAGTATGTTGTTGATGTCATGGCAGCCTATCCTTATGAAAAACAATCAGTTTTGAGAGAATATGTCAGCAGGACAACACTAGCAAATTTTTCTAATATTAAAATCAGAGTTCCTGTTAATTGTGATAAATTCCTCGAGGAAATATACGGACCAACCTTTATGACTCCTGCAGGAATGCGTTTTGATCAAGATACCTACTTTGCATTAGTCGAAAAAGACTTCGTTATTTGATGAAACAGGGAAATGTTGAGTAAGCAATATATGAAAACAAGTAAAGTTAACTGGCAAAGAATATTACCGATAATTTTTTCAGCTTTGTCAGCTGTAATATCGTTATTAACAACTTTTTTTGTTGCTAGGATTTTGAAACCAGCTGCCTATGGAGAAGTACAAGGATTTGTCGGAGTTATCCAAGTGCTCAGTATTGTAGCCGCATTGGGATTACCAGATTTTTTAACTAAGAGTTCTCAATTTGCAGAAAATAAGAAAGCTTTCTTTTCAAAATATTTCTTATTGGTTTGTTGCTGGAGCATCATTGTTTTTCCTGCCTTTTTTGCCATAGCTTATTTCTTGATGAATATGTTCAAGAACAACGCCATTTTAATTACGATTACCGCTTTAGCTGCTTTTGCCCAATGTGTCGCTATGCTTATTGGTGGATTTTATCTCGGAATTTACAAACAAGCAAAAGGTATTCTTTTTGAGAGTTTACTTCCAAAATTTCTCCTATTAATTCTATCATTTGGGTTGATTTTTATCTTAAATGCATTTTCAAACAGTTCATCTCCATATGAAGGTTTTTATAAATATTATATCTATGGCTTCTTTGTCATTTATGGCGTAATTTCTTTAATTTTTATTATCATCTTAGTTAGGAAAACATCCTTCAAATTTTCCAAAAAAGAAATTCTAACTATTTTGGCCTTTTTTGCTTTGAACGCAACATACAGTTTGAATACTGCTCTTGGCAAGGTTATTGGATCAGAATTCTATCACGTAGAAGAAGTTGGGGCCTTTTCTTTGAGCGCTCAACTAGTTACATTAGCCACTCTTTTCGTGAGCGTTATAACTTCAATGTCAAAACCTGTTTTTTCCTCTCTGGCAAACGACAAGGAAAAGTTGATTCTTTATTTCCAAAAAATTACACGTATTAATAGTTTTATTGTTATTCCATTTTGTATCGGCTTTATGGTCCAATCTCAATCACTTTTATCTTTGGTTGATAGCAGCTATGCGCCCTATTTTTTGCTTCTCATTTTAATGAGTGCCGGAACTCTTTTCGCTAATGTCACAGGACCAAATGGAAGCATGTTGGCAATGGCGAATCATGAAAGAATTGAAATTGTTAATGGAATAATAAACATTGCGGTCTTTGTAATATGCGCTTTTGCTTTTCGTTTTCTTGATCAATATTTAGGAGGAGGGACCGGTCTTGCATTAGCAACGTTGACTGCTGTTTTCCTTGTTAATTTGGTGAAATTAATCGAAATCCGTGTTGTTTACAAAACTAATCCTTATCCTCTTCGATTAGTTGTTCATTTATTGATTCTGATGATTGTATCTGCTTTAGCTTTCTTTTTAATTGATTTAATTCCAAACAACTATGTCAAGATTGCAGTTGATTGTGTTGTTGGTATTGGACTTATTGTTGGTGGATTTGTAATTAATCCAAATAAGGATGATAAGTATTTCTTCAGCAATAGAGCTTTATAAAAATTGAACTATTTATTAAGTTCTTATATTTTGTTCAATAATAAAAAATGCAAGGACTACCCTTGCACATTGGTAACTAATAATTACCTTTTTATTTGCCTTTAATTCTCAAGAGAGTCATAAGGAATAATTTCGCATCGAGGCAAAAATTTATTGTTCTAGCGTATTCAGAGTCGTAGCGAGCTTTTTCTTTTGGATCATGGTCACGATTCATTTTCACTTGTGCTAGTCCTGTGATGCCTGGCTTTACTTCGAAAGCAGAAGGAGTGTATGATTCTCTCAATCGAATTAATTCTTCTTCATTTTTTGCCGCGCCTGGTCTTGGTCCAACAAAAGACATTTTGCCGGATAAAACATTAATGATTTGAATTGTTTCATCAATCGAGTATTTTCTTAGAAAACTTCCAAACTTAAACTCGGTAGCTTTTTGTTGTTCTGCTGTCATATAGATTGGGGCAATTTCGGGAGAATCAACAATCATTGTCCTAAATTTTAATATTCTAAATGTTTTTTTATGTTTCCCCACTCGCTCTTGTTTAAAAAGGACTGGCCCTTTGGAAGTGAATTTTATTAATAAGATAACCCACCACCAAATTAATAGTGAACACACAATAATTCCAACAAAAGCTCCGCAAATATCGATGAGCCTTTTCCAGAAAAAATAACATTTTTGACTTTTCTTAAAACGATAACTTTCCATAGATAACTTTTATTATCATATCAAAGTAAAATGAGAAAGAAAAAGTTTATTCAAAATAGGAGTGCTCTAACAATAAATGGCTTTAATTACGTTATGGCCTATTTTGTTT
>JAEZSA010000062.1 GCA_023422115.1 Bacillota bacterium
AGGATGCCACGCATAAACTTGATTAACATTAAAACATACCAAGTCGTAAAATTGATTTCGTAATTGCCAAAAATTCATTTTAATTCTATTATTCCGCAAAAATACATAAAAAAAGAATTAAAACAATATTTTGAATAAAATAAATATATTCCAAAATCGTGCCCCCAAAACCATACCATATTTTATTTTTTATTATTTTTGTGCGGAAAAACTATTTCTCTTTTCTTGAAGAATATGTTTTTCAAAAAATATTAAAAAAAAATTACCATGAGAAAATTCTATTATTTTTTTATTTTACTTCTTGTGTTGGTCAATACTACAATCGCACAAGAGCAATATCAATCTTTTTTCGGAAACAACAATACGACCTATCACATTTTTTCCGTGATGACTTGCAAATCAAAAGATGCAAATCCTAATTTATTGGGGTGTGGATACACTTTTGATTATTCTTTTAATAGAGATGATACAATCGGAATCCATCAAAATTTATATTATTATATTTCGAGAGGTATTGATACTATGTATATCAGAGAAGATACACTCTCCGGAAAATTGTTTCGTTATTTTCCGGTAATAGAAAGAGAAGAACTTATTTGTGATATGTCTTTAAATGTGGGAGATACTTTTCAATTTCCTGTTATCGATTCAATTTATTCTTCTTATTCTTTTTATTATCGCGAAGCAGGAGAAATAGCAACGGTTGATTCTATTTCTTATATTAACGGTAAAAAAATCATCTATTTGTCACCAATACAAAATTCTGCATTTTACACATTTTATAATAATATATTAGGAATACGGCTTGCCTTTATAGAAGGTGTCGGGCCGACCTACGGACCATTCGGGTATATTAATGATTATGGTTATGAATCAAATCTTGGTTTATTGCTTTGTGTGGACAAAGATGATACGTTGACTTATCTCATTTCCGACACATTGGGCTGTTTTCAATCCGGAGCCGGTATTACGGAAATCGGGAACAATGAGATAATTTCCATTTATCCCAATCCGGCACAAGATCAAATAACCATAAAAATTGTAAAAGAAGAATTGAGTAATGGAACTATGGAAATATTGAATATGATGGGAAGTCGTATCTGTCAGGTAAAGATAGATGATGTAATGACTAGGATTAATATTCAAAATTTATCACCGGGAGTATATTTTGTTTGCTATTGTTACAATGAAAAAATTGTTATTTCTAAATTTATCAAGTTATAAAAAACTAATACAAATATAGTTTTAGTTCTTTTTTACTCTCTTTTCCGGATGATGCCAACTAATCTGATATAATTTTTTCCCAAAATAAATAAACAATAAAAATTATGAGAAAGATATCTTTAATGATAGAATTGTTTTTATTGATACTTCAATATGGTCGTTCACATTATATTTGTTGAATAATTTTTGATTTATAATAAAAAACTGAATATTAAATACTTGAATATTAGGAGCATTATAATATTTATAAAAAAAAATATAAATTATTAAAAGTGTGATTATAATTTGTATATTTGTAAGCTAAAAAATAATTTTTTTTTACATGTGTGGGGAGAATCTTTATTTCTCAATTAAGAAGAAAAAATATCAACTAATTAAAAAGTTTTTAATACGTTGGGAAACACTATATCAAATAATATTTTTAAAATTAAAATTAGCACCGACGTGCCCAATGGGATATAACCGGGCAAAAAAAATGAAAAAATTTTTACAAACTTTAGGATTATCTGTTACCATTTTGATTTTAATGGGAGCATGTACAACAGGAAAGTTCTATTCCTATGATGAAAGCACTGCCCGTTATCTTTCTCCTGGTATGACCGGTTTTGTAACACCCACAGCTGCCGATTTACAAGTTGCGGAGTCACGAATTTCTCATGTCGAAACTTTTCCAAATACACTTAAGCAAAATGATGTTGATGATATTGAACACTCTGGAACAGTCAATTACCTAAAAAATTATACAGTTGCGCAAGCGGTAAAAAAATATAACGCTGATGTAATAGTTGCTCCTCTTTTTGACATCAAAACCAGTGAGGATTTTTCTACGATAACAATAACTGTGATCGGGTATCCTGCTAATTATATCAATTTTAGAAAAGCAACTCCGGATGATGTCAATTTGGTATATCCTTGTCAAAATGAAAGTAAAATTATTATTGAAAATTCCAAATAAATTATCATCATGAAACGAATAATATTCTTAACGGTTTTTTTGTTATCTCTTTCTGTATTGGGAATGGCACAAAGCAGTGGTACCTATACTGCAAAAAAGACAAGTACTAAAACTGTAAAAACCTATAAATATACTCCGCAATTTGAAAAAGGCTGGAGTCTTCGTCCGGAAATTAGTATAGGGTTTCCACTTAAGCTTGAATTTTTATTCAGCGCCGGATACCAAATTAATCCCTATATATTCATTGGATTGGGTACTGGGGTGACTTCTTTTCACCCCGATCACTCAGATTTCAGCGATGCACCTTTTTGGTACAGTACTTCTTTTCCCTTGTTTGTTACGTGCAGGGTTAATTTTGTGACCACTAAGCATGGGTTTACACCCTTCTTTGAAACCAAGATGGGCTATTCCTTTGGTTTGAGGGGAGAATCGATTTCAACAAGGATATATTGGAATGGTTTTGATAATGTAATAGATAATGTAACAGGGAAACCTTCAGGCTTCTATGGCCATTGGGGTATAGGGGGTAATTACCGTAATTTTGATTTATTATTATCATATCATGTTCTTAGTTATTTTGTAGAGGAGCGTTCTTTTTCTTCTTCTTATTCTAATTATATAGATTCCCATTTTTCCATTTCAATAGCATATAACATTCCGGTTAAAAAGAAAAAATAACCGCAAACACAACCTTAGTAAAATTTTTGGGCATGCAGGCTTGCGGAAAATGAACCGTCGTCCTGAACGGCAATCGAAGCATAAGGATAAATATAAGTGCTGTAATTGAAATAGGTATGAAACAGCATTAGGGTGCCGGCTCCGAATGTTGTTCCGTCCGGTTTATAAAAGGTTCCCTCCATTGTTGCTGTTGCATCCTCCGGAAGATTGTTGTACCCGATGGAGGGAGTTTTACAAATTGAAAAGTTGTTGAACTGATTGTCTCAGATTCTGGTGATGGATTCTCCGTGGTGAATACAACTTAGCATAGACCACGGGTAATCGCCAAACGAAAAAGATTCCGCCAGATCATCAGACATATATATTCCATAGGATCGGATCTTTACAAAATCACCGTTCCTATTTATAGAGAGCGGAGCAGAGAGATTTGCAACGGTGATGACGGCTAAGGAATCAAACCCTTCTGTGCCATCTCCGGCAAACAGGCTATAAGAGATAATTTGGGCTCTTCCCGACGAGGTCTCTATGAAAATGGAATCAATGGTATATCCATCAATCCAAAAATCAAGGTCATAAAAACCTATTTCAAGAGTCCAGTTGCCAAGGTCGTCAATATATAGTTCGGAAAGATGAGCTCTCGGAATGTAAATGTTGGCAAAAGAGCTTATTGTAAATAGACTCAATATAACAAACAAACAAATTTTTTTCATTGATTACTATTTAATGTTGTTTTTTCGAAATCCGATAAGTTGTTTTTAAGTTCTTTTTTTCTTTTATAATAACTGACAATAAACAAAATGCCGACCACAATAAAAGGAACTGTAATTCCAAGAATAACGCTAATACTCATCCAAACGGAATCATTCATTCGGAAGTTTTTAATGAAAATGAAGGGCGACAGACCAACACCAATGAGAATATAGATGATTCCTCCTATGATTTCCCACTTCCAGGCAATAATCAGAATGATAAGCAAAATGAAGGATGGAATCATATGGATAGCAAATCCCAATAGCTGTTTTCCAGGAGTTAACTCCGGATCAAAAGAATCTAAGGCAAAAAGTGAAATGAACAGAATTGCCAAAATGGCTACTATCCTCGGTAACCAATAAAATACTTTTGTAGATGTTTTCATGATATTTTGATTTTATGGTTATAAAACTGATGACAAAAGTAATCAATAATTGAATGAAAATCAATATATAAGAACTTATTATA
>JAEZSA010000085.1 GCA_023422115.1 Bacillota bacterium
TCAGCATAAATAGTTTTGCCATCAAATGCTGTTGTTAATTGTTCTTTTGTTGTTGCAACCTTTTCTTGATCGCTTAAAACTGGGATTTCTGCTGCTTCAATTTCAGAAGCAATCGCTAGAACACGCCAATAACCTTTTGAATGGAAGTCATAAACAACAACTGTTGCTTTAACATATTGGCCTTTCATATCTTTTAGTTTGTCTAAAGCATCATTATTTGTGTTAGAGTTATAAACAGTAACCGCTTTTCCTGATTTAAAATCTTGAATAGCATACGTGTAATCACCCGTAGGATCATCAACGATTGTTCCTTCAATCGTCATTACTTTTCCGTATTTTTCTTGATCTGTGCTTTCAAAAGCAAAAATATCATCTACCGTTCCCACTGTTGCTACGTCAGCATATGGATAAGTTCCATCGCCTTCTTCATCGATGGTGATTCCTGGATTTTGAATTTGTACCAACGTGTAATAAATTGTTTTACTTCCGCTAACAGTCACTGTATCGCCGATTTGAACATCGCCAACAGCACCATATACATATACAGCACCCGTTTCATCAGCAACCCAGAATCCTGCGTTCTTACAAATGATTAAAACTTTACCAGTAATTAAAAAGGTTGTATTAACCTCAGCTGCTTTAACGCCGGCTGCAGTTAACACTTGAATACCTTCAGCTAATGGTTTTACATAGCCTTCCCATTCACGACTAGCAGTCGCATCATCTTTAGAGATGGTTGCGGTAACGGTAAATTTTTGATAGCCTAGTGATGATTCAGGGCGTGAAACCTTGATCATTGGCGCGCCACTTCTATTCGTACCAATTTCTGCATATTCACTCTCAGAAATAGTCCAAACGATGTCGTATTCTCCGCCTGCTTTTTCCGGTAAAACAAGATTAGAAGCAAGTATTGCAATATTTTCCATTACGATGCTACCAACAGCAGTTTCTAACGTTTCTTGTAATGTTGGTTCTTCATCTTTACCTTTACATCCGATTAATCCAAAACTTAAAGCAAATGCAATTAGTACTAAGAAAAGTCTTTTTGCGCTGCGCTTTAAAATATACATTATTTCTTTTCCTCCTATATTATTTTTTGATTAAATCATTTAGTCCTTGATTTTTTTGATTCCCAATCATAATTTGAAAAGTCTTATTAAATTTAGATACTCCACCTATCACACTATACGTGGCTCCAATTTCGATTGTTGAAGCTTTTGGCTTTGGATAGAGCGCTCCATCAATCCTAATGTTAATGGATTGTCCACTAGAAGTCTTTCCATAAATAGTGAAAGCTCCTTCTTCATCCGGTTCATTGACGTTTGTTACTTTATATTCAGCAATACTAATAACAAAGCCTTCATAAGACGCCATGTCAATTGTTTCTTTACCTGAAAATTCTTTTATGATGAACTCAGAAGCATTTTCGATTATCTTTACTTTGGAGGGATTTGTTAATTGCTTGCCGTATGTATCGTTATCAACACATTGACACTCAAAAGAAATAATCGCGCCAATGTTTAGAACCGCTAAGCCACTACCATATCCACTAAACATGTAGATTCCTGCCGTTTCATACACATTACGAGTTTCATTCCAGGTTTCACTTAAGTCTTCAACATATAAGTTATCCCCAATCATTCTCATAACTCGAGCCGTAATTTTTAATTTAGTTCCTGAGCTATAATCCGTAAAATTGTTTCTTAATTCAGCAATGGTAATTTCTTTTACTTCATTTGAATAATCAAAATTAGGATCATCCTCGCCGAATTTTCTTCGTTTTATTGTATACGATTTTAATGCTGCTAAATCAAAGTCTTCTCCGTACTTTGAATCACTAGCAACCCCGGTAAAGTTGGAATAACATTGTTCAACAATCTCTAAATTCAACAATCTAAATTTAGCTTCATTATTTGGTTTATACCAAACATAGGCAAGATATCGTCCTCCTGTTGTGTCTAATTCAGCAGGAGATCCTATTTTTTCTGCTTCTAAAACAATCACCTCAGCACTAGATAAAATGTCTGCAACAAATTTACTTGCTTCTTTACCCCACGGTTCGATACGTCCCGTTGATTCTGGCGTGTTGATACAAAGAAAACGAGCAGTAAATCTTATACCCGAACTTTTATCAACAAAATGTGCAGTGTCTCCATCAACAGTCTGTGATAACCTTACTTCACCTATGCCATTGTTTATAAAGCTTTTGCTTACATATGTAGATTTTAATTCTAGTTCATCGGTATATCTCGTGTCGATTTCTTTTATTTCTGGCTCTTCTATCTCTGGTTCTTTACAACCAGCAAACATAAAAGCAAGCGATAATACTAGTATTAAGCTAAATAGTTTTGTGAACTTAAAAATTAAGTTTTTCATTATTTTTGATATTTAGGTCCTAATTCGTTCAGTGTATCTTGAATCGCCTCAGCAATATCTTTTTTATTAACGATAATTGCACTAAACATTGAGCCTACAGCATCACGAATGGCAGTAGAACCAACGAATGCATCGTCTACAAAGAAATTATATGTGTTACGATATTGTAGTCCTACATTTGCTGACATCGAATGATTAATCTTATCTACTGGAGGAGTTGTTAAATACTCTTGATAAGTTGCCGTCTCATATGATGATTTTCTAACTGGCAAGTAACCCCCTGTAGCCATTGCGAATTTAGCTGTATTCTCGCTTGATAATAAGAATCTAACTAATTGCCATGCAGCAGAACGTTGAACGTTTGTTGTTTGGCCTAAAATCGCTACGTTTGTTCCTTGTTGAATAACATATTTTGCTTCTGCTGTGTTATAAGGAATTGGCGCTACCCCAATTTGGAATTTATTTCCTTCAGGAACGTTGTAGCCAACACCAGCACTTGAACCAATAGTCATAACACATTTGATTAATTTAAACGCATTAGAAGCATAACTCTCACCAAAGTTTTCAGCAACAGCAAATAATCCATCATTAGCCATTCCTTGGAAGAATGTTAATGCAGTTTTTACTTGATCATTATTAAATACGGCATATCCTTTTTCAATGGTCGCTCTTTCGGTGTAAGCTCCACCCCATTGACGTGCAGCTGTAATGATAGCATTACTTGTTGAGTCATATGCAATTGGAATAAACATTCCATCTGTTAAATATTGCGATGGTGTTTTTTCACCTTCACCAAATGTAATTACATCGTCTGCTTTGCCGGCAGCAACATCAACAAGAATCTTTTCAGATAATGTTTTAACTTCAGCCCATGTTGTTGGAACTGTATAATTCATGTGTTCAAAGAAAGTTTTATTATAAATCATAACTTCTGTTGATTTGTTAAATGGTAAGCCATACAAATCATCACCTTCGTCTGCGATTCTATTTTCATCCAAATAAGATTCTAAGAAGTCTTCTAATACGAAGTCATCATCTTCGCCGACTCCCTCAAGATCGCTCGTGATAAAGTTTTGTAAATTAATTAAATGTTTTCCTGAAAAATATTCAGCAAAATGGTCTGGATATCCAATAA
>JAEZSA010000111.1 GCA_023422115.1 Bacillota bacterium
GGATTATTATCATTATCACGGGCAAAAACTTGTAGTGGAGCCGTCAGATCATTTATTGATGCCTGCAAGGGATAATCTCCGCTGGCATAATGAACGTATCTATCTTGGTTAGATGATGCTTTATTTGCTGTTCCTAGATTTGTAGGTTATGAACTATTTCATGAAATGATAGAGGGGAAAGATGACACCAGTGGACAATGATATTATCGAACTAACGCCAAAATTACCACAACCAGTGCTCGATGCATATAATGACAACAAATTAGTCTTCTTTATTGGTGCAGGAATATCCAGACTTCAAAATCTTCCTGGGTGGGATCAGTTGGCTCATCGATTAATCACTAATGCCTTTACTCCCTCAGAGTGTAACCAAATACTATCTTCGATTTCGGATAATAAACAATTAATAACAATAGCATACTATCACATGATAAAAAACAAAAAGGAGCGTGAATTTTACTCTATTTTTGGCGATTCCTTGAAACCTAAACTAAAATCGAAAAGAGATATATATGCTTTGTTGTTCCAATTACGGTCTCTTTTTGTCACCACCAATTGTGATGGCTTGATGGAGGAAAAAATCGGGAAACCTAGATGTACAACGGAATGTTTGCAAGAAAAACTTACTGAAGCAAAACCCAGATACTTGTTTTACATCCATGGCCGATATGTTGATAAGAACAAACTCGATAAAGATTCGTTGGTTTTTACCAGCGATAAGTATATAGAGAAATATTCTGACCCCAAATTTCTGGATTTTCTTAGTACGCTATTTCGTGAATATACGGTTCTTTTTCTTGGTTATGGATTGAATGAATTTGAGCTACTAGACAATCTATTAAGAAAGGCAAATGGTGGATTGGCTAAAAGGCATTATATTTTAGAAGGATTTTTTGGTTATGAAGAAGCGCTTGCTGAGGCAAAACGGAAATACTACAACGCACTTAATGTAGAGCTAATTGCCTATAAAAAAGACATAAATGATTATCAACAACAATTCGATATAATTAAATACTGGATTGAGCAGTTGAAATCATTTGCAAGTTATTCTTTCATGCAAATCAGTGCAATTAATTCCATGATTAGTGATCACTCTGTGCGTGATAAACAAGAGATTCGTAATGAGATTATAACAGATTTCAGACAGATATTTATTCCTCCAATTTGCGAAGCAATCAATAAATCAGAAAACTACATGACATGGATTATATTCCTTTTCGAACAAAGACTATATTGTATAGACTTAAGCAAATGTCAAGCAGCTACTAGTTATAGCTCTGACGCCTCTCCAAATAAACTTATTGAAGGTCTAGAAAGCCTAATAAAACAAAAACCGTTCGATATGGAATTGCATCAATTATGTGGCAGAATTATAGAAGGTATTTTTAATGAGTTTATCAGTTTGCCAACCACTTCTTCTTTACGTCGAAATACTAGGCTTTATATAACACTTTCTGTTATCCTTGAGAATTTGAATGCTATGTATATCCCAAGTAACACCGCAATATTTATTCGAAATATTGATTCGTCTTACTACAATTTCATCATGAGCTCACTCTCCCGCTCTTCACAGTTTGTTCATTGGGAGATTCAACTCTTTGAAAATGTTTTCTTCGATATATACTGCCCAGCATTGTTGGATGGCTATAGTGAACTGAACTATTTTGCCCAACAGTTTTTCGCGACTAATAAAAACACGTTGTCAGAACAGAAAGCTCAAAAAATCCTAGATCTTCTTGTAAAGGCAATTGATGAGGGTGAAAAGCAGTTCCTGAGATATTTGATCATTAGATATATAGATGATGCTGTTTTTAATCGTAATGAGCTTAGTCTTTGTCGAGCAATCAGGATATGTATGGATAGAATCAATCAATTGGATGCTGAATCATATATTTATAACGGTATTAACTCTTTCAAGACGAAACCATTTTTATGTAAAGTATGTATTAATGTTTTAGGTAAACAAATTAGCATTCCAATACATATTTACAAGGTTTCCATAAATCCGTGGGAAAGCAGTGTAATCATGTATGAATGGATGAAATGCGTTCAACTACGAAGTAAGGAATTAAGTGCATCTGATTATATGACTCTTCTAAGTTGGATTAATGCTGCTGGCGCTAGAGAGTCACTTACTGATGAGATGAAATTTAAATACGTTAGCTTCAGAAAATGGCAAATCGCGGAAATGGCTCATAGTATATACCCGCAATTTACTGAAATTATGTATGAATTAGCTCGTATTTTTGATGATCAAACTAGCTTAGTTACTATTGTGCAAGAAATTGACAATGACTATGATGATGGGTTTACTAAAGAGGAGAAAAAGGCACAAGACTTTGGGAAGAGAATTCAAGCATTGAATGAAATAGAAATGCTAAAGGCATATCGTCGGGAATACAAAAAGCCAAATGAGTTTGTGCAAAGATTACTATCCGAGCAGCTTTCAGAGTGGGTAATTTCTAGATTAGAGATCGGGGACAGTGGTTTACGCTTTTATCAAAGTATTCCAATGATTATGAA
>JAEZSA010000121.1 GCA_023422115.1 Bacillota bacterium
TTCCATACTTTTCTTCCAACTCTCTTGTTAATGGACAGCCGACAAGAGCCAAAGCCAATTGATTAACATAATTTGCATATATTGGCATGTTTTCATCAAAAAACGATTGTTCCTGCTCATAGAATACATCATTTGTGTTAATGCTATGACGAACATAAACCAAAGATTCCATTGTACTAACTGTACTTTTTACTTTGTTTATTGCTTCAAAAGCTTTGGATACTTCTTCAAGGTCTATGGATTTTTTTATAATAGCAATCGCATCTGTAAATTGCTTCTCCACTTCCTGCATATTAGGTCTATTATACTGGTATTCACTAAATTTCATATTTTTTATTCCTTTCTTATCATTATATTATATCATACTTTCAAATGTTGCTGTATTTTTATACTGGTTTTATGAAAAGTGGTATTCCTTAGGGAATACCTATTTCTATTTTTTGTTTAATTCATGAACAAGGCTACGATAGAACACATCTCCAATTTGCATGTATCCTGCCAAACTTGGATGAACACCATTCGTTCCAATCATTTCCGTGATAGATGATCGTGCGTTTACTGGTTGAGGAGCCATAGGCATATTATATTCGCTATCAAATTGTCCTTTCACATCAAGATATTGACAAAATTCACGATAAGGTTCACTCATACACAAGTTTTCAAGCCATTGATTATAATTAAATGCTGTTGTGACTGTTCCATATAAATCACTGTAAGGTCCTTTTGCTCCATAATTATTAGCAATTCCACCATTAATAGAATTAATCTGAATTCCCATACATCGTACCTGACACTGAGGAAAATCAGCATGAATTTTATCGATGAATGTGGTTGCATATTGTTGATGAATCGGAAATTCATAACTGTATGGTATAGATAAACCATTCCAAGTTAGTAAAATATAAATATAATCAGGAATTACAAAGCCATTGGTCATGATATAACTTTTAAAATCAATGTCTTTAATTTCTTCGTTCCAAAAAGGATTTCCGCTTTCAAAAGCAAAACCTTCAATCTCGATTGTTTCTTGATGAATAGCATTTTGATCATGGACAAATTGATTTAAAATAACAGGGACAATTTCTTTATGTCCTGGTCCTCGTTTAAATTTTAGGCGTTTTTCTGTAATGGTTTCTAAAACCCAAAGATTTCCATTGTTATTCCAAACACTATGTTGATCTATTTCTGTTTTATTATGTTTCATTACATCAACCCAAATACTCGAAGTTTTACTAGGCAAAGAGTTAGTACAAAAACTTTTCCACTGCCAACCTCCATATCCTTCATAACCAATTAGTTCTTCTCCAACTTGATATTTACATAATCCGATGAGATTGATCATTTTAGAAAATCCTAAACCGTTTGGTATTCCTCCTTGATGGCAGTAACGACGATACCCTTCCCCAGTCCAGTATCCTGCTGCAGTTAAGCTATCACCAATACATAATATTGTGACTTTCTTTTGTGGTGGTTGTGGTTTATTTACTACTAATGTTGTTTTTTTACTAGCAATCATTTCTCCTTCATCATTGATGAGATCCAGTTGTAACTCAAACTCTCCAACATCTTTTTCTTCTGGTAGAAACATAAAATAACGAGGAAATGGTTTTCCTTTGTCACAAGTAATTTTTATAAAATACTGATACGGATTGGTTGCTTTAATAATTCCCCGATAAAATAACTCAAAGCGATCACCAACCACCAAATAATACTTTTTTGCGAGAAACAGTATATTATTCAACATATAACACCTCTAATAAAAATGGCGTCCTAGAAGAGATTCGAACTCTCGACCCACAGCTTAGGAGGCTGTTGCTCTATCCAGCTGAGCTACCAGGACATACCATCGATATTATATCATAAAAGGATAGAAAAATAAATTACAAAAATCAAAAAAGACCAGTTTTTCTGTTATATTGCAACTATTGTTGGTTTTGTTTTAAATAAAAAAAAGACTGGATTTTCATTCAGTCTATTACAATACAAATATGGCGTCCTGGAAAGGATTCGAACCTTCGACCGACGGCTTAGAAGGCCGTTGCTCTATCCAGCTGAGCTACCAGGACAAATTTACTCCATATATTATACTTTAATTTTGGTTAAATGTAAAGAGAAAATATACAATATGGATTTTTTTTATTCTTCTTTTTATCATTCCAACCTCTTATTTTTTCTGGTAAATACAAACTTCGCTGGAAGCATAATTGAAATTTTTTCTAATTTCAAGATTTGCCGTTTCTTCTGGAGTATAATTTCCTCTAACGTACTGACAAACAATGATTCCCTCTTTTGTAAGTAACTCATTCATGATAATAAAATCAATGATATCTTTTACTAGATTAAGTCGATAAGGGGGATCTAAAAAAATCAAATCAAACTTTTTTTGCTCTCTTGCAAATAGATTTAATGCTACTTGATAGTCAAAATGATAGAATGTTGTTGTGCTTTCTTCATGTAAATTGGTAACATTTTCTTTAATAATTCGCATTGCATCTCTATTTACCTCAACAATATCTGCGTGACTAGCTCCTCGACTAATCGCTTCTAAACTTAAGGCACCACTACCACCAAATAAATCAAGAACAATATCCCCATCAAAATAGGGACCTATAATATTAAAGATGGTCTCTTTCATTTTATCCATCATGGGACGTGTATAAAGTCCTTCTAAAGCAATCAGTTTTCTACTTTTATGTTTCCCTGCAATAATTCTCATCGTGAAACCTCCTCAACATTCATAAAAGAAAGTTACTAATCAATAGTAACTTCTATTAAATAAAGTATGAATCATCATCCTCATCATCCGATAATACCTTCTCAACATAATAAAAATCGCCTTTTTCATCATATTGAATCGTGTATTCTTGATCAACAATTGTAAAGTTTGGGTAATTTAATCCTTTTTCTTCCATTGTTCTTTGATGCATAATGATAATGTTTCCAATATGAGTAGGTCCTCCTAGTTCGATAGGTTTTAAATAGGTAATAACCCACCCAACTTCATTATTTTCCATATAATCATCTCTTTTTATTTTCTTCCCACTAAAATCATAAGCGTATTCTACGTTTCCCATTTCTGCTTCCCATAATTTTATGGCATCTTTTTTATCGAACATATGTCACCTCTATTTATCTTTCTGGCTTTTCGCTTTTCGTTTTGGTGCAAAAATGGTTAAATGGCTATGAAGATTTTCAATTTTTACACTACCTTTTGGACCTTCTTCACCATCAATACACCACGTTTGCTCTCCATCTATTTCAATCTGAAATTTACTTGCATGTAAATCAATCGCTTCTCTTGCTCTTCCTAATCCTAAGATTCGCGATAAAAACAACTTGATTATATTCAATCTTCCTTTACTTTTATCATTATTCACTAAAATAACATCAAACAATCCATCATTTAAATGACCATATCGATTAAAAGGTAAGCCTCCAACACTAATAGAATTTAGTACTAACACCAGTGGTGCTGTTGTTTCGATACTTTTGTCTTCAGAAACCACTTTTACTTTTGATAAAGGGCTGGTAAAGAACTCATTAATTCCATTTTTTGCGTATGCTAAACGTCCTAATAATCT
>JAEZSA010000033.1 GCA_023422115.1 Bacillota bacterium
ATTGTATACGCCCTTCGCCAATAAGGTTTTTCGATCAGTTATATCTAATTTTGATGTGGCGTCTGCAAAAAAACTTTCGCCTATATCAAATGCGTTAAATTCTATCTTTCCATCGTTCCTAGTTTCAATGGATACGTGAGCAAACATATTAAAAGTGGCATTAATGATGTTGCCCCCAAAATTATCGCAAAAGGGAGACAAGTCGGTTCCGCCGCCACCAAACCCTAACCGTAATGGTGCCTTAGATCTAATTATCATAATTATTTATTTTCTCCAAAAAAATGCTCTTCTAAAGCAGCACAAAAATAATGGTATATTGGTAAATGATATTCTTGAATTCGATAAGTTTCTCTAGAAGGAACAAAAACTCCTACATCCGACAATAAGGCCAATTGTGAATTTTCATTTTCTCCAGTTAGACAAATAATTTTTAAAGATTTAGCTTTTGCTACTTCGGCAGCCAAAACAATGTTCTTTGAATTTCCCGATGTGCTAATCGCCAGCAAAACATCTCCTTGGTTTCCATAATTATATACTTGCTGAGCGTATATAATACTGGGGTCGCCATCATTACAACAAGCAGTTAATAAAGAAGTCTCCGAACACAAAGAAATAGACGGAAGCCCAGGAACCAGTTCTTTTACGAGTAAATCACCATGAGTTTGTTTAGATAGAGCTTTAATGCTTTCAGCAGACAACTTCCTATTAATTTTAAATTTTTTCATTAATTCTCCAACAATGTGCATGGCATCCGCTGCGCTACCACCATTTCCGCATATAAGGAGTTTTTTATTGTTTTCAAATGCAAATATCAAAACTTCTAACGATTTTTGGATTTTTTCCTTTTGACAATTTAAAAGTGGGTAATTTTTGATTAATTCTAATAATAAGCTGTTCATTTTTAATCCTCTGTGCTAAAAATATTTATTTTTAATAGTTGTTCAAAAAAAGTTATAAAATATTCGTCTGAATATAAGGCGGCTTCCCTTTTGGCATTTATTCTTTTATTGTAGAGTTCTTCTTGATGCTCGTAAACATAATTAAGTTTAATAACTAGGTCGTCTATTGACATAAATTTATAAAAAAACGCAACCTGGTCATTCATTATTTCTCTGCAACACGCATACTCGGAACTTATTGTTGGTAGACCAGCTATATAAGAATCGACAACGGATCCAGGAATGCAGTCATGGAAAAATTTAGTTGGGAAAAAATGCAAATCAAAACTTGCTAAAAATTTATAGTCTTCTTTATTATTTATAGAAAACGTCTCCCCCAAATACTTAATGTATTTTTTTTCTTTAACCGCCAATTCTAATGCGCCGATTGATTCTTTGTCAGCCCAGCCACCCGAAAACGTAGCTGTAAATTTAATTTTTTCATTATTTACAATTTCTAGCGCTTTCAACAAATCTAACACACCCTTTTCCACGACTATCCTAGAAATAAAAATCCCGTGAAGGGTTTCTTTTTTCTCAAAAGAAGGTACGTCTATATTAAAATAATGCTTAACAACAGGAAAAACCATTATTTTTGTTGTTATTCCTCTATTTATAAATTCTTTTTTAATGCTTTCCGCTTCACAAACTATAGTGCCTGCGTAATTTATATTTTCGTATTTTACTTTTTTTTCAAAATCGCCTTGAAAGCCTCTGCCATATGTATAAAAAGCAATTTTATTTCTTGGGTACTTGAGCAATCTCATAGCTCTAAGCATTATATTGCCACCACTCGGCGCTTTTGCCATAAAAACAAAGTCATATTTTACAAATATTAAGCAAAAAATAAATTTCATCATTTGCAAATATTTATTTTTTGTAAAATTTACTATTGTCACTTTGTACTTATCTTTAAGCAATTCATAAATGGTAGTAGATTTTCTTCTCTCGCCATCAAAGTGATGTCTTTCACTAGTTAAAGAACAAGCATATAATATTTTCATTTTTTTATTTTTTGGTTTTTTCTTCATATTCTTTAAAACTTTGCAGATTTTTGTCTTTATCGGACAATATTATCTTTTTAATACCGCCTATCTCATTAAAAGGCCATTTTACATTAATGTCTGGGTCATTGAATATTATACCGCTATCAAATTGACTATCAAATTGTTCGCTACATTTATATGAAACAATTGAATCTTCTATGACCAAGTAACCGTGTGCAAAGTTAGCGGGAATCAACAGCTCATTCATGTTTTCTCCAGTAAGGTAAAATCCCATCCATTTTTTGTATGTTGGGGATTCTGGTCTTAAATCTACAATAACGTCATAAATTTTCCCAGAAACGCACCTAACAAGTTTAGGTTGTTGTTTAACTTCTTGGAAATGAAGAGCGCGAATAACGCCTTTAAATGAAATTGTATAAAAAACTTCTTTTAGTGTGTGTTCTATTCCGTTTGCTTCAAAAATTTCTTTTGAATAATCTTTAACAAAACCGCCTCTTATGTCGCTTGCGTAAAAAGGTCTAATTAAATACGCCCCTTTAAGAGGCAATTCTTCAAAGTTAAATTTCTGTGTCATTGCTATTTTCCTTCTTCTTGTTTTAACCATTCGAAGGTTTTTTTAACGCCTTCTTCAAAGGAAACTTCCGGAACAAACCCACAATCATCTTGAATTTGTTTAATAGAAAACGTTTCTAATGATAGATTAGTGCCAGTAAAAGGAACGCTTCCGAAATTTGGTTTGGCATCTTCATTACAAACAGAGACTAATTTTTCTAAAAACTCTCTTAGTGGACCGGCTCGTCCGCTTCCAATAATATAACCATTGTCGGCCTTGCCTTTTTCACCAAGTAAATAAAAGGCTCGAGCGACGTCATCAATATATAAGAAATCATAATTTTGTGTCCCTGATGAAAAATTTAATTCTTCACCATTTATGCATTTTCTAATCGTAGAATTAATTAATCGTGGAGATAGTTCGCCCACACCAAAGG
>JAEZSA010000040.1 GCA_023422115.1 Bacillota bacterium
CTTTACGAGCGGCAATTCCGTATTCCTCTTCAGCAAGAACTAAATCATTAATGATCATCAATTTACTAGCTAGTGTTGAATCTTGGTTGATATAATAATTTGCCATAATAGAATCCATAATTCCAACATCGCTTGTTTTGGCGTTTAATTCTGTTAAGATATCCATCATAGTGTTGGTTTTCACTAATTCTTTTCCCAAATTAAGGTCGGTTTTTACGCAACCAGTCATTGCTAATGTGAACATTAAAATAATTGTAAATAATAATTTTTTCATATAATTTCTCTCCTATACTTTATTACACTAAAGCGATAATTGTAAAAAAAATACCACTAAAGTGTTAATGTAATTGTATTATACTTTATTATGCTAAAGTATAAAAGAGTTTTTTGTGTGAAAATGTTTTCATGGTGTGATGTAAGTATAAGGATGTGACAAAGTTACACAAAATGTGAATAAATTAGCACTCAAGTATTGACAGTGCTAATAAAAATGTGTATAATATATTTACATATAAGGAGGGATAATATGAGTGAAGTTAGAGAGTTTAAAACGGAATCAAAACGTTTGCTTGAACTCATGATCAATTCAATTTATACAAACAAAGAAATCTTTTTACGGGAATTAATTTCCAATGCATCAGATGCGATGGATAAGCATCACTACTTATCACTTACTGATGATAAGTTAAACAAAGTCGATGAGTATCAAGTGTTTATTGAAATCGATAAAAAGAAAAAAACATTAAGTATTATCGATAAGGGAATTGGTATGACCTATGATGAGGTTGTGAATAACTTAGGAACAATCGCACGTAGTGGTTCACTAGAATTTATGAAGAATATCAATGAAAAAAGCGAGCAAGAAAAATTGGATATCATTGGTCAATTTGGTGTTGGCTTTTATTCAGCCTATATGGTTGCTGAAAAAGTAGTGGTTGAAACCTTCTCACCTTTTGATACAACAGGATATACTTTCTCTTCTAATGGAACAGAAAACTATGAAATTAGCGAATCAAAAGACTTAGAGTACGGAACAAAAGTAATTTTATATTTCCGTAAAGATACAGAAAACGATAAATTCAGTAAATATTTAGATGATTATGAAATTCGTTCTCTAGTAAAGAAGTATTCTGATTATATTCGCTATCCAATTAAAATGGAAATAACTAGAGAGGTTCCAAAACTAGATCAGGATGGGAATCCAATTAAAGATAAATATGAAAAGAAGACAGAAATTGAAACACTTAATTCTATGACTCCAATTTGGAAGAAGAAAAAGAATGAAGTGAGCGATGAGGAACTAAATGACTTCTACAAACAAAAATATTATGACTATCAAGATCCATTAACAACTATTTTTGTGAATGTAGAGGGAGCACTAAATTATACTGCTTTGGTATACATTCCGAAAAAAGCACCCTATGATTTATACTATGATAAATATGAAAAAGGATTACAATTATATTCTAAAGGGGTATTTATCATGGATAAATGTAAAGAATTGGTTCCTGACTATTTGCGCTTTCTGAAGGGCTTGGTTGATTCCAGTGATTTATCATTAAATATCAGTCGAGAGATTTTGCAACAAACTCATGAATTAGATAAAATTGCCAAGAATATAGAAAAGAAAATCGTTTCTCGTTTGGAAAAGATGTTGAAGGAAGAACGAGAATTGTATACTGATTTCTTTGAAAACTATGGATTAAATATCAAATATGGTGTCTATGATCAATTTGGATTAAAGAAAGACATGTTACAAGATTTATTGTTATACAAAACAGTAAACAAACTAGAAATGGTAACTCTAAAAGAATATGTAGATGGCTTTGCTGAAGGTCAAGAACATATTTATTACGCTTCAGGAAAAACAAAAGAAGCAATTATGTCACTACCGCAGATGGATTTAATCAAAAAGCAAGGTTATGATGTATTAATGTTGACAGACGATATTGATGAATTTGTAATCAACATTATGCAAGAATACAGTGGTAAGAAATTCAAATCTATCAATCAAGGTGATTTAGATTTACTATCAAAAGAAGAAAAAGAAAAAATTGACAATCTAGCAACGGATAAAAAGACATTACTAGAAAAATTAAAAGAAATTTTAAAGGATGAAGTAAGTGATGTCGTTTTATCGAAACGGTTGACCGATTCTCCAGTATGTTTGGTCAGTGGTGATGGGATGTCATTTGAAATGGAAAAAGTGATGGCGGCTATGCCAAACGCGAAAGACGCAAAAGCAAGTCGTATCTTAGAAATCAATCCCAATCACAAGTTGTTTGAAACGATTGAACACTTATATAATGATGATAATGAAGTATTAAATGATTATGCTTATTTACTATATAATCAAGCATTATTAATTGAAGGCTTTCATTTAAAAGACCCGGTAGAATTCACTCAAAAAATGTGTGATTTGATGATTAAAGGGGCAAAATATTGATTTTGAAAGAGTACTGTAATCAGTACTCTTTTTTATAATAAAACATATTTGTACATTTACAAATCATAGGGATAATGTTATAATACAAAAGTGGTGATGACTATGATAGAACGTTATACAAATACTAAAATGAAAACAATTTGGACCGATGAATCCAAATTTTCTAATTTTTTAAAAGTAGAAATAGCTTCTTTACATGCTTTATGCAAGCTAGGACTCATTCCATGCGAGGATGTTATGGCGATTCAAACCAAAGCAAAAATCGATGTGAAGCGAATACAAGAACTAGAACAAATCACAAAACATGATGTAATTGCTTTTACGCGTAGTGTTGATGAAACATTAGGAGAAGAAAAGCGCTGGTTTCATTATGGATTAACGAGTACAGATATTGTTGATAGTGCCAATGCCTTAGCTTTAAAAAAAGCAAATCAATTCATCATAGAAGATTTAGATTGTTTTCTCGAATTATTAAAAATAAAAGCATTGAATTATAAGGACACCCCTTGTGTGGGTAGAACTCATGGAATTCATGCAGAAGTAACATCCTTTGGCTTGAAATGGGTCAATTGGTATGATGAGCTACGAAGAAATTATCAAAATTTCAAGAATGCTTGTCAACATGTTGAAGTCGTAAAATTAAGTGGAGCTGTTGGAAATTATACCGAAATTCCTTTTGCTATTGAAGCGATGGTTGCAGAAGAATTAGAATTAGGAATATCTAATGTTTCCACACAAGTATTATCTCGTGATCGATTCAGTACTTATATTTATTCATTAGCAGCAATTGCCTCAACCATTGAAAAAATCGCAACAGAGATAAGAGGTCTATCACGAACGGAGATTAGAGAAGTAGAAGAACATTTTACTGGAGGGCAAAAAGGCTCTAGTGCAATGCCACACAAGCGCAATCCAATTGCTTCTGAGAATATATGTGGAATTGCTCGTATCGTACGAAGTTATGTCGCTCCTGCCTTGGAAGATAATGCTTTATGGCATGAACGAGATATCAGTCATTCTTCTTGTGAGCGCATCATCTTACCAGATGCAACGATTTTGGTTGATTATATGTTAACAAGATATCATAAAGTATTAGAGAATTTATCGATATTTCCCAATCAAATGTTAAAAAATATTGGGCTGACAAGAGGTTTAGTATTCTCCAGTCAGGTACTAGCT